>CACVAR010000278.1:1441-19525 GCA_902727905.1 uncultured Sulfurovum sp.
AATATATATAAAAGTTCAAAGTTTGAATTTTCATATACATTTTAAAAATGTAAAAAGGTAAGAATAAAATATGGCAACAAGACATCAAGCAAGAACAGCAGTAGTAGGACTTTTATACGCATATGATTTAGGTAATGAAGACATTTCAACATTTACCGATGATATTTTAGAAGAAGATAAAATAAGAAATAAACAAAGAGAGTTTTCACATGCTCTTTTTAATGGCACCATTAAAAATTTAGAAATAATTGATGCAGAGATTCAGAAACATCTTAGAAGTTGGGATTATAAATCAATAGGTAAAGTAGAGAAGTCAATTATGCGTCTGGCTGCTTTTGAAATTATGATTGAAGGAACAGATAAACGTATTATCATTAATGAAGCCATTGAGTTAGCAAAAGCTTTGGCTGATGACAAGTCTCCACGTTTTATTAATGCTGTTTTAGATGCTTTAGGAAAAGAAGAAGCAGCCAATATAGAGAAACCTGAAGAGGTTGAAGTTCCAAAAGAGAAGCCAGAGTAGAGAAGTCTTTTAAGAATTTTCTTCTTCTAACTCTATTTGAAACAAAGCTCCCTTGTCTTTGTTTCTTACATTAAGTTTTCCATTCATATGTCCTTCAATAATTACTTTTGCAATATAAAGTCCTAATCCTGTACCATTTTTTTTTGATTTTGTTGAGAAGTATGGATTAAAAATATTTTCAATAATATCATTATCTATTCCTCCAGCATTATCTTGAATAGATATAAATATTTTGTTATTTTTTTCTGATAAGTTAATAGAGATTATTTTATTTTCTTTTTGATTATTGAGTAGAAAAGCATCCTTAGCATTGGTTATGATGTTTAGAATAACTTGTCCTAGTTCATTTGGATAACCGAGTAGCTCTATATACGCTTCATTCTTGATTTCTACAGTTATGCTGTTATGGTTCAGAATAGGTTTGATTAATTTTAGTGTTTCTTCTATGGTATTTTGTAAGTTGATTAGAACTTTTTCTTTTTCTGGTCTGAAAAAATCTTTAAAATCATCAATGGTTTCAGACATGTGTTTTGTTAAAGATTCTATGTCATTAAACTCTTTGTCTAAAAATTGTTTATTAGCTATATTTTCTTTAGATATTTTCATGTCCATTACTAATACAGTTGCATTTATACTTGAAAGTGGTTGTCGCCATTGATGGGCTATCATACTAATCATTTCACCCATTTGGGCTAGACGAGACTGTTGTAAGAGTAGAAGTTGTTGTGTTTGATTTTTACTAACTTCTTTTGCTACTTGTTCTTTTAAAGTAAGATTGAATTGTTTTATCTCTTCTTGTGCAACTTTAAGTTTTTTATTATTTCTTCTTGAAATTAGTAAAAAACTTGTTCCAATAATAGAGAAAAAAAGAAAAATGATAATAATACGTCTAATGAGCTCATAATTAATAAAAGATTCTGGGTGAAATTTAAACCAGCGATTTTTAATGTTTTGCTTTGTGTTTTCAGTAATTGTTGAAATAGTTTTTTCTAAAATAGAGTTTAAAAGTGGTTCATCTTTACGTGTAGCAATTTTATAATCTATTTCCAAGCTAGTTTTTCCTGTAATTGCAATTGTTGTAAAAAAACTTTTTTGTATTTGATGTATAATGGTTTCAGAATTATCGATGTATCCAAATGCTTCATTATTTGCAACTTTTTCTAAGCCATCAGAAACAGAGTTAACAGGAATAATTTTAAGTTTTGGATATTTAGACTTTAAATAGTCATTAAGTGCATAATTTTTTACAATAGCAAACTTTTTGTCAAGCTTATTATTTAAATTATCAATATAAAAGGTATCTCTTTTGGTTGCTATGACTATCGGAAGTGTGAGATAAGATGAAGTAAAATCCATATTTTCTTTCAATTTTTTAGTACTTGCAACCATTGGAATAATGTCACAATTTCTATTTTTTAGATGTGCAAGTGATTCAGACCAAGTAGAAGTGACTAATAGATTTATAGGTGTATTTAGTTTAGTGCTAATGAGGTTTACAAAATCTGACGTAAAACCAGTAGCTTTATTATCTACAATTTTTTCTAGTGGCATCCAATTTGGGTCAATACACATCTTAATCTCTTTTTTCTCTTTTAAGTAATTTAACTCTTTTTTATTAAGATGTATTTTTTCATTATGCATTGATTTTGGATTATAAATAAAATCTTTTAAGTAGTCAAAATTGTATTTTTCTTTAATCATAAAGTTAAACATTTGTGAGATTGCTTTTATTTTTTCTTTGTTGAATTCTCCAAAATTATGACCATGTCCACTTAATTCTTTTAACACTTTGGCTTCAGTTCTTAAAGCTTTTTTACTTTTGTTGAGGGAGTTATAATTGTTATAGATTAAATCTACAACTTCATCTATATTAGAAAGGGCATACTCCCACCCTTTTAATGTAGCATTGTAAAAGTCTTGGACTATTTTTGGATGTTTATCAATCATCTTTTGAGAACAAAATAGAATGTCCCCATATCCAGCAAAACCATAATCTTTTGGATTGAAAATGACAGTTTCTAATTCTTTTTCTTTAGCGACAATGGGTTCATTTGATAGGTAAGCAGTCATTAGGTCGCTTTCCTTATTTATAATTGTATTTAAAGTATGTGTTGATTCATGAGTATAATATTTGATATCATTTGATTTGAGCATGGCTTTTATGGCGACACCATTAATATTTTCATGTAGTGATATTCTTTTGTTATGAATGTCTTGTAGCGTTTTTATATTAGATGATTTTAGAGCTAAGAGAACAAAAAGAGATTCTTGAAAAATTGGCATTAAGGCAACAACTGGTTCTCTTTTCATTCTTTCTAGTACTAAAGATGAGTCACTAATCCCAAAGTCTATTTTTTCGTTTTTCATATCATCTATAATATTTCGGGAAGCATTAAATTCAATGAGTTTAACATTGTAGCCAAGCTCTTTATAAAATCCTTTTTCTTTAGCAGCTATAAAGCCTGCAAATTGAAATTGGTATTTCCATTTTAATTGGAGAGAAATATCTTTTAATGGTGTTGCAAGTAGGACATTTATACTAAGTATTAAAATAATAAATAGAGACTTAATGGTAATAACTTTCTGTTTTTTCTTGTATTTTATAATAAAAGTATGCTTTTATTGCTTACAGAGAAGATAGTACAAGTAGATAAAGTGATTGTTGAGTATAATCACATATTACTAAAATAAGGATAAAAATGAGTGCCTTAAATAACAGAAGAATGACCGTAGATGAAGCAATAGAACTCATTGAAAAAGCAGATTTAAAAACTTTAGGGCGTATGGCATCAGAGATGAAAGCCAAACTTCACCCTAAAAAAACAACTACTTTTGTGGTCGATAGAAACATTAATTATACAAATATTTGTTGGGTAGATTGTAAGTTTTGTGCTTTCTATACTCATGAGAAAAAAGAAGATGCTTATATTTTAACTTTTGATGAAATTGATGAGAAGATAGAAGAGCTATTAGCGATTGGTGGAACGCAAATTCTTTTTCAAGGAGGAGTACACCCTAAGCTTGAAATAGAATGGTATGAGGATTTAGTAGAACATATTGCTCAAAAATATCCTCAAGTAACCATTCATGGTTTTTCTTCTATTGAAATTGATTACATTGCTAAACGTTCTAAGATTTCTATTTCAGAAGTATTGGCACGTCTTCAGGCTAAAGGTTTAAGTTCTATTCCTGGTGCTGGGGCTGAGATACTTTCAGATAGAGTTAGAGACATTATTGCCCCTAAAAAGCATGACAAGGATCAATGGTTAGAGGTGCATAGACAAGCACATAAATTGGGTGTAAAGTCTACAGCTACGATGATGTATGGAACGGTAGAAACCACACGTGAACTGGTGGAACATTTGGATTATGTTCGAACTTTACAAGATGAAACGGGTGGATTTAGAGCATTTATTATGTGGTCGTATCAAAGTGACCATACACAGTTAAAGCGTGAACTTCCAACCATTTCTAAAACCACACCAAATCAGTATTTACGTTACTTAGCTGTTGCTCGTTTGTTTTTAGACAATGTTCCTAATATTCAGAGTTCATGGGTAACACAAGGTTCTTACATTGGTCAAATGGCATTAAAGTTTGGTGCTAATGATTTGGGTTCAACGATGATGGAAGAGAATGTTGTTTCAGCAGCAGGAGCAGCCAATACAATGAATCAAGATGAGATGATAGAGCTAATACGTGATATAGGTGAAAATCCTGCTAAGCGTAATACAGCTTATGAGATTTTAGAAAGATTTTAATCAATGATAAAAATAAATTTTATAAAAAAGTTAACAATTATAACATTACTAATTCAAGGAACATTAATGGGTGCAAACCTTAGTCAATTAAAAGTTAATAACACCGAAGTACCCTTTATATTTGAAGAAGACAAAAATTTACCCATTGTTTCGATGCAGTTAATTTTTAGAAATTCTGGTTCACTTTCAGACACTAAAGATGGTTTGGTTCAACTTTCAGCTGCCTTACTTAATGAAGGAACTAAAAAAGATGGAAGCATTGGTTTTGCGACAAAGCTTGAAAACAGAGCCATTACTTTAGGTACACATGCAGGAAATGAGACTTTTGTGATTGAGGTTGGTTCATTAAAGGAAGAGTTTCCCTATGCTATTGAACGTTTAAAAGAGTTACTTACGGATCCTAACTATACAGAAAAAACGTTAGAAAAAATTAAAACACAAGCGATAGGAAACCTAAAAAGAAAAGAGAGTGACTTTGATTATATTTCAGCTTTAGAACTTAAAAAGATGCTTTTCCCTAACACGCCTTTAGCCAAAGCTTCTGCAGGAACGGTTAAAAGTGTTGAGAGTATTAAGTTAGTAGATATTGACAAGCATTTAGGAGAGCATTTAGGTGTTGACAATGCCATTGTTGTTATGGGTGGTGACATCTCTCAAAAAGAAGCAGCAGCATTTGCTACATCAGCAATAGCATCACTTTCTATTGTACACTCAAAGAAGATTGAGCGTATGAAAGCTTTAGGTCAAAAGAAGGTTCAAGAAAAAATTGTGAAGAGTGAACAAGCTTATGTTTATTTTGGAGCGCCATTAAATGTTGCATATGATTCAAAAGAACGGCATCTTGCACAGGTGGCTTCATTTATTTTAGGTAGTTCTGGTTTTGGTTCTCGTATGATGGAAGAGATTAGGGTGAAAAAAGGTTTGGCATATTCGGCTTACAGTCGTTTTAACATTAACAAAACACACTCTTATTTTTCTGGTTATTTACAAACAAAAATTGAGAGTGGAGATGAGGCTGTAAATTCTGTTAAAGAAGTTGTTCAAACTTTTTTAGATAAAGGTGTGAGCCAAGAAGAGTTAACAGCTGCACAGCAGTTTCTACTTGGTTCAGAACCTCTTAGAAACGAGACACTTTCGCAGCGCCTTGGTCGTGCTTTTCAAGAGTATTATACGAACAAACCTTTGGGTTCAGCGACTGAAGATTTAAAGAAAATAGAAGCGATTACACTAGAGGAGATTAACGCTTTTATAAAAAAGTATAAAGAGATAGCAGAGCTTTCATTTTCGGTTGTTACGGGTGAGAAAAAATAGTAAGTAGTTTTACTATTACTAATTAGAAGAGATAAATTCTTCTAATTGTTCTGCTTTAGAAAAGTAGTGTCCCTGAGAGTAATCAACTCCTAATTTTTTAAGAATATTGAATATATTCTCATTTTCAACAAATTCAGCGATGGTTTTAATATTTTGTTTTTTTGCAAAAAAGACAATGGTTTGAACTAAATCTTGTGAAAACTGATCATGTTCAATATTACGTATAAGACTGCCATCAATTTTAATATAATTTGGTTGATATTCTTGTATACGTGAAAAATTTGAAAATCCTTTTCCAAAATCATCTAAAGCAATTTTGACGCCACATTGTCTGATTTTATTAATAAATGCTTGTATCATCTCTTTATTATTAATTTTTTCATCTTCAAGTAATTCAACAGTTATACGCTGTGTTTCATTTTTATATTTTTCCAATAAAATACAAAATTCACTTTGAATTCTTTCATCCTCTATATCCAAAGCAGATAGATTAATTGAGATTTCTATGTCTGTGTTATCGAGTGCACGAAATGAATTCTGTAGTACCATCGTTGTAATAGTATGATAGTATTTACCCTCTTTTGCAATTTCTAGGAAATGGTAGGGTGAAAGAATATTGTTGTTTGCATCTATAAGTCTTACTAAAGATTCATATTTTGTAATTTTTAGTGTTTGGTTATTGACAATGGGTTGAAAATAGGAGATTATATTATAGTTATCTATTGCTTCTTTGAGCATAATAAATTTATTGAGTTTTTCATTGGACTCTTTTGTAACTTTTTCCATAAAGTTAGTTGCTACAATAAATTCTTCTTTACTTTTCAAGATTTTTTTAAGACCTATTTTCGCATTCTCTAATGAGTTTCTACCATAAGCTAAAGAGCTTACTATGGAGAGTGTATAGTTGACAATACCGATTTTAATCTTTTTTTGATTCACTTCTTTTTGAAACTTTTTTAGGTTATCTATTAGGTGACTTGTGTCTATGCTTTTGTTATACTGTTTAACAAAAGCAAATTCTCCATTGTTTAACAGGTAGATTTGGGAAAAAGAACATGTTTCTGGCATATGTTTTAAAAGTTCTTTTGCAAAAAGGTTTTGCAGTTTTTTTGTGATTTTTTTTGTAAAAGTGTTCTCTAAGTACTTAAATTCTTCAATTTTTATAAGTAATAGAATAGACTCTTTATGCTGTTTTAGGTAGTCACTTAGTTGTTCTTCAGGATGAATAATATTGGTAATGGGTATGGAAAGGCTTATAAATTGTTCAACTTCTCCATGTGTACTGAGTATAGGTTGAATGGTTGTTTGAAGATAGTAGAGTAAGCCTGTTTTTGTTCTATGTTTTAAGATACCTCTCCAGACTTCTTTCTTTGCTAAAATCTCATTCCAGAGTGTTGTTGGGAATTGGGCAGATTCTTCTTCAAATTTAATCATTTCATAGTATTGACCGATGAGTTCGTCTTTTTCAAAACCAGAGATTGTACAAAATCGTTCATTTACATAGGTAATAATTTGGTTGGTATTTATTTTTGAAATAATGGCTGAAGCATTGGTAATGTTTTGATACTCTTTAATAAGATTTTTTTCAAGAAGTTGTTTTTTGATAAGCTCAATTTGAGTTTTTAAATTTTCTTGGTTAATGGGTTTTTGAATATAACCTTGAATACCATAGTTGATACTCTGGTGTAAGGTGACATCCTCAATATACATGGATAAGATAAGAATAGGTACTTCGTTGTTAACGTTCCGAATCATTTTAATGAAATCTGAACCATCAATATTAGGCATGGATAAATCAGTAATGATTAAATCTATTGAGCTTGATTTAAATTTCATAAAACCATCTAATCCATCTTCTGCAAGAATAAGATTACTACAGTGTTCTTTAAGTAGGTGTGAAGTAAGGGTTCTAGTAAATTTATCATCTTCAATATATAAAATATTAAATTGAGTAGGTGGAGAAGATGAAATGATAATGCTGACCTTTAAATATATGTTTTTAGACAGATTATAATATAAAAGAAGAAATAGTTTATTCTATATTCAGTTTATAAATCCAGTATGTTGCTTAATGTTACACTTTAGAACATAATATTAGGAATAGACTTTAATTTTTATTTTTAAAAATATGGCAATATAAAATTTTATTGTTTTTATTTTTAATACTTTATGTATAATAAGCAAAATAATAGGAGAAGAGTTGCAAGAGGCTAAAGCATTATTTCAAAAGTTAAAAATTGTTTCATTGTTAGATTTAGCATTACTTATACCTACTTCTTATAACAATACAATACTCTCAACATCTATTCAAGTGGGTAAAGTACATACGCTGAAAGCTCAGGTTGATGAAGTTAGTAAAGTTAATGGAAAATTACGTATTACTTTTTTATTATCAGACTTTAATAAACGTTTAACTTCCATGCTTTTTCGGGTTAGCCCTTATCATCATAAACTTTTTACTGTAGGCTCTATGCATTATATTCAAGGAAAAGTGGAAGATTATAGAGGTACATTACAGATGAACCAAGCAAAGTCTTTAAAAAAAATTAATGAACTTATACCTAAATATGGAACCGTATTAAAAGAGAGTAGTATAAGTTCTTTAATTGAGTACTATATAACTGAGCAGAGTTTATATGCAGAAGGATTAAATGAATTAGAGGTAAAGACGCTATTGGGTTTACATTACCCTCAAAATACAAAAGATGTGGAAGGATATAATAAAGAAGTTTTAAAGTTTGTAGAAGCTTTTAATCATATGAAAAAATTAAAAGGAAAGCGCGAAGATTTTCCTGCACTTGAAGCTTTAACTGGAGCGTTAATGCCTTTTACAAAAGCATTGCCATTTCAGCTTACGAAAGAACAACAAAGTGTTATTTATGAAGTTCAACAAGATTTGAAACGAAAAGATAAAGCTGCTAAACGTTTGATTATAGGTGATGTTGGCTCGGGTAAAACCATGGTTATTTTAGCTGCTGCTGTTATGGCTTATCCGAGTCGTAGTATATTGATGGCACCGACCTCTTTACTAGCCATTCAACTTTATGAAGAAGCTGTCAAGCATTTACCAAGTTTTATAAAAGTAGCATTGGTGATGCAAGGTAAAAATGAAGGAGATTATTTAGAAGCTGATTTTATTATAGGGACACATGCTGTTTTATATAAAGAGGATTTACCCAGAGCTTCTTTAGTTATGGTAGATGAACAACATCGTTTTGGAACCAAGCAAAGAGCTGTACTTGAAAACATGATGGTCAAAGAAGAGAAAAAGCCACACTTTTTACAGTTTTCAGCCACACCCATTCCTCGAACACAAGCCATGATGCAGTCAGAGCTTATAGATGTGAGTCTGATTACTTCTACTCCTTTTGAAAAAGATATTAGTACTCAAATAATAGCCAAAGAAGATTTTACTGAATTATTAGATTCTATAAAAGATGAGATAGCCCAAGAACATCAAGTTTTGATAGTATATCCTTTAGTAGAAGAGAGTAGTGAAATTCCCTATCAGTCACTAGAAGAGGGTAGGAGTTTTTGGGAGAAGAAGTTTGACAATGTTTATGTAACCCATGGTAAAGACAAACAAAAAGAGAAAGTCTTACATGAGTTTAGAGACAAAGGTAATATTCTTTTAGCCACGACTGTTGTTGAAGTAGGGATATCTTTACCGAGGTTGACACTTATTGTGATTGTAGGAGCAGAACGTCTAGGGTTGGCGACACTACATCAGTTACGTGGTAGGGTAGGAAGACTAGGGCTTAAGAGTTGGTGCTACTTGTTTACAAAGAATAAAAAGAATGAACGCTTACGATCTTTTTCTCAAACGATGAGTGGTTTTGAAATTGCTAAGTTGGATTTACAGTTTAGAAACTCTGGAGATATTTTAGATGGAACCATTCAGAGTGGACTACAGTTTAAGTGGCTAAACTTGGGTGAAGATGAACATATTGTAAAAGTGGCGAAAAATAGGGTTGCAAACTTGTAGGTTCGATTTTATCGAACATTATATTGGAGATGTAGACTGTTCGATGAAATCGAACCTACGGAATCTCAATTTATTCGTTGGGTCTTGTCCAAATAAATAATAGCACTAAGGTTAAAAGTATAATCTGAATTGTCAGTACGAGAGGCTTTAATGCAAGATATAGAGACAAACTTAGGACTAAAGCTACTGAGAGTGTTGCAAAGTATTTTGCTTTTTTATTAATGGCACCTTTTTCATGCCAGTCTGAAATCATTGTTCCAAATAGATGATGGTTGATTAACCAGCTATGTAGTTTATCAGATGACTTTGCAAAGAAAAATGCTGCTAATAATAGAAAAGGTACGGTAGGTAAAAGGGGTAAGATGACACCTAGAAATGCTAAGCCAAGAGAGCTTAGACCAAGTAGTAACCAAAAATATTTTATTGTTCTCTTCATTTAATTGTTAGCTTTTAGATTGGTGTAAGAATAATTATTCTTACACCATAATAGCAGTATACTATTAATAAAGACCAAATTTCCCATCTGCTCTTTTATACATAACTCTCATAAGACCATCATGGTCATTAAATACGATAAATTGTCGCTTATTTTCAGCTTTTAGTGCTGCGATAGCTTCTTCAAAATCTAGTGGTTTATGGAGCTCTAAATCCATTGGAACAAGTTCAACTTCTTCAGTGTCTAGTTCAAGTACTGCCTCTGCTTCATCTCCTAAATCTTTAAAGGACATTACCTTGTGATCTTTAATTTTATCAGCATGTCTTCTGAGTGCTTTTTGCGCTCTTGAAAAAGCAGAGTCTGCTGCTGCATAAACATCTTTGTCACTTTGCGTAATGACAATGGTATTTTTGTCTTTTAGATTTAAAACAAGCTCAACCGAAACATTCTTTTTTGTTTTACTATCGGCTGTAATAATGGTGTTACTTGAAATGATATTTAAGTTGTATTTATCTAAACCATCGATACTATCTGAGATATGTTCTCTAATAGAGTCTGATAGGTCATAATGTCTTCCCACTATATTTTTACTCATAATTTATCCTTTTGTTGTTTATAACTTAAATCAATAATCTTTAAAAGAAAACCTCTTTAAGTGCCTTAATTGTACTCTTCAATAGTTAACAGATAGTAAACGTAATTAAAATTAATAAAAATAAATTCTTTTATTATAAATATTATTATTAATTTTTTATTTTAAAGTTTTTGCAATGTTCTTCGATGAAAAGTAACATTTCTATCTTCTACTCCAGCTTCTCCACTAGGATCGTCAAAATCTTTATAGCTCACATAAACATCAATAATAAGTGAGATGGTTGAATTAAATCCTGCTGTTCCATTATCTTCCCATCCAGCTCGAATGTCAGTGGGGTCAACAGGGTTTCTGAGGTTAATAAGTCGGTTACATCCTGGTGATAGTTGGGTTTCATTACTGGCATATTGAATATTGGTGGTTATGTTAAAGATTTGAGAGCTAACACCATCTCCAAACGTTGCATTAATTTTGTTAATACAATTCCCATTAGTAGCTCGGTCATAATGTAAAGCATAAAGTAAAGCTTGTTCTGTATATGACCGTGCAAGTAGTGCAGCTTGCTCTTTTTGGTATTGTTGTGTGGTCTCCTTAATTGTCTTTCCTGTTACGTTCATAATAAGTGCTGTAACAGTTGCCATAATGACAATGACAAAAATAGCTGTAATCATTGAAAAAGCTTTTTTGACCTTAAATCTTTTTGCTTGTCTTGTCATCTGATTACCACCTTTTGTTTACAAGTAGTAACATTAAAGTCTTGACCAATGTTTTCCGATGCACAAAGTTTAAAGTTTATAACACCACCGTTTTCTGAAAATTTGAATATGGTAACATTACGCATAAGTGTACTACGTGGGGTAGTGTCATCCATATAACTTTCGCCGTTCCATGGCTGATAGTTGTAGTAAAGTACCAAGTCATATAGACCATCATCATCTATGCCATCATTATTGGCATCTCCATCTCTGTCTTCAGGTGCAATGGCGTAAGCTGACCAAGCCATTTTATAGCGTTCTGTAATTATTTTTGGAAGTACAGTAGCATTGTTTGGGTCTTGTGCTCTTGTAAAGTTTAGTCCATCAGCACCACTTTGAAGAACAGGAAAAATACAACTGGTATTAGCATCTACTTCTCGGATTAACCCCATACATTGTGGGTTATATTCAGCTGTATCTGTATAGTAGTTGTCATCTTGTGCAAAAAGAATGGCTGCTGGTGTTGTCGTTAAATCGACTTGTCCACCGGATAAATTACTCATAATAGTAGCAGCATCTCCAAGGTTTGAACCTGGTGTTGTAAAAGCATTTCTAGAAGCATTTTCATAGTCTGCTATACCACTCCAAGCAGGATTCTGTCTGGCTGAAAAACTATCATTGTCATAGCCTATCCATTCTATACTTGTATACTCTTCACCTGTAGGAATATCTTTTAATGGCAGCCAATCATCAGCTGCAATGGCTGCTGGTGTTCCTGAAAGTTTATTATTTAAAAAGTTTTGATGTTGCTTAGAAATGGTACTACCTTGTATTCTATAGGTTAGTCTATTGACTATTTGATTTGCCACAAGTTCAGTTTTAGTACTCACATTGTAAATAGCGCGCTGTGTTATATAGTTTTCATAGACTTGTACAATAATTTGAGAGGAAAGAGATGCTACGATTCCTAAAATAACCAGTACAAAGATAACTTCAATTAAAGAGAAAGCTTTTTTCATTAGTATTGTCTCCCTCCTAATGAGTAGGTTCCTAAATTACAAGAAAATGCATGTAAGGTAATGGTCTTGTTTAACTCTTGAACAGGAGTACTTGTGGTCAATGTAGTTTGTATAAACTTTATATGACTTTGGTTGGCAATATTTTTATTACTAAAAATATTATTAGCTGCATTCGTATTGACAGCTAGTCCTCCATTGGGTCTGTCATTGGCATAACTGACGATGGTGTCAATTATAATATCAGTATCCACATAGTTACCTAAAGTACCACTACTTGAATTCTCACCATTGAATATGGTTAAATTTACATCTGGGGCTGTAAGGTAGTCATCTATGTCATCATAGTCTCCACCATCTTGTCCTAAAGCTGAAGCTGTTACATTGTTGTCAGCAACGGTATAGGTTCTACCCGAAGTATTGTTGTCAAAATCTATGCCTTTAAAATTAAATGGGCTACTTGTTGCTGGATTGGTTAGTGTAATAATAGGGGCTACACCAGCAGAAAGGTTGGTGTCACCTTCATCCCAATGCTTAGAAAGAACAATCCCTGTATGTGATGCAATAGCAGCTATGGCTTCTTGTTGTAAGGCAACATTGGAACTTTTTATAGACTGTTGAATGAGCATAGGTGCTGAAAGCAAAACAATACCCATGATAACCAAGGCAAAGATAAGCTCTACCATGGCAATCCCTCGTTTCATATTGTTAATTGTTCTGCAGTCTTTTACCATGACAATCTCTTAGGTTCTTTGTCATTAGCTTGTATATCAATGCCATGTCCACTTTGCCCAATACCCGAGATAGTTCCAAAATTATTGTTTTTATAGATAACATTGTAAAAAGGATCACCCTCCCGTGTCGGGTCATCATGGTATCTAAGCCAAGGGCTAGGTCTAATAATTACCGTGACACCAACACTAGCAGTTGCATCATTGTTAAGTGCATTACCGTTATAACTAGTCATTACATCAGCATATCGTCCACGATTAATACTAAGATTAGTATCAGTAGGATTTATGGTAATATCAGGACTAATATCTAACACATAATCTCGGTGCTTTTGGGCTACAAGTTGCGTAATTGTTCCATCTATAGGTGTTACATGATTTCGGGCTGTATACCAACCATATTTAGTATGTTTTGAATTAAGTCCAATCGAAGAAGGAACCATGTCTGCACACCATGTTCTGTTTAAGTCACAAAAAATCTCTACACTTAATGGAGTGCTTTGATTTAAATCATAACTCTCAGGGTAGTTTTCCATATCAGGAGCTACTCTAGTAAAGTAGAATTTTCGTTCACTGTTACCGTTAATAATAGTATCTGCGATAATTCCTGTATTGTCTGCTTCTACAGCTATATTATCTTCTCCTTCACGTTTAGCTTCACTTTCTGTTGCATTGGCATCGATAGTTAAGAAGTTTACATCTATAGGGTTCATTGTTTCACTTAAATTTTTGTCAACATTATATAAAATTCTTATTGAGGAGTTACCTTCATTTGTATTTAAAAAAGCAGTGGCTGGAACATTAAATTCAGTATCTAAATGTGTTACCTCTGCTTCTGATGGATTTATATCATTTAGTAAAATGATACGTTTAAATGATTGACTTGTTCCCTCACGTGTTAGTATGTCACTATAACTTGGTACATTATCTTCAGAATCAGTACTTATCATATAGTTGAGGTTTAATGGAACATTTTTAGCAACACATGAATCAGTAAAGTTTGTTAATTTTGTATGGTTTTTTCCTTGTGCAATTACATCGGTAAATAGTTCTACTCCCATTTGCTGGTAACTTAGATTTAAATCACCCATATAAACATACTTTTCTCCACTATCATTAATATTTTTTAATGTAGTATTGGTTAGGTTGAATTCATAGGCTTCAAATTCTATGGCTACGTTATTAAAGTCTGTGTTAACATTTGAACCTATGTTACAACCGTACATACCATTGGTTAAAGTATTTGAAACACTGTTTCGTATACATCCATCTAACGTTATGTTTTCATCTTTGTCTTTATCGGTGCTGGTCCAGTTGATATCTTGAATTTCAAAATGGTAGTTTCCTACATTGTAATGTGAGAAGTCATGACTTACTTGCCCATTAGAGAATAGCTTGTTAAATTTACCAGTATTGATAAAGTCTATGTCACTACTGTCAGCACAGTTGGTTGTGTTTGTCTCGTCAAAACTTAAGGTCACATTTAGTTCTTTAGGACTAATTGTTTTGTAGTAATTTGCCAGTGCATTTGGACTTTTTACTGCTTGGGTATGAATTTCATAAGCATATTCACTTGCTAAAGAGACCTTGTCATTGTTTCTATTACTTTTATACTCGCTATTACCGTAGGTACTTGTATCAGTAATGTTAATGTCAAATGCCAATGGACGAATGGCAAAGTCATCACTGTATCCACGACCATTATGTAAATTATTTGTCGTAAGTGTATTTTCAAAATTAGCTCTATGGTCTCCATAATAAAGAGAGCCATTTTCATCTAATAGACAGGAAACTTGGAACTGCGCATTACGTGTTACTCTGTCAATAATTAAATCATTAACATAGCTATTAGCTGCATCAATTTTTTTTCTACTTTCATTGTGATCCCAATAAATATACTCTTGATATAAAAGGTCATTATTTGTTGAGTTCTGATCATATAATTCTACTTTTAATGTCACATTTTCAAGAGGGTACTCTTTGTTAAGTGTTTGATCGCTGTCGTAACTTACGATAGAATAATCAAAGTCCGTATTAGATAGCTGTGTATAGAACTCACGTTTATATTCATACAACATCTTTTCTGGAGGGTATTTGTCTCCTATAACATTTCTTTCTATGGTAAAAGTTGGTGCATCATCATTAACAATGGTACCGACACCTTCTCCATCTGTGAGGGTTAAGAGAACTGGGTTAACCAATTCAACAGTAAACGTTTCATTAGGTTCAATGGTCATGTCTCCCACAACATCTACAGAAATTGTTTGAGCTGTAGTATCATTGGCTAAGAAAGTAATAACTTGTGTATCATCAATATAGTCATTATCTGCTACTGTGGCTGTACCATCATGTAGGACATAAGAAACAGAAGTATTCACTGGATAGGCAGTATCTATAGAAACAGTAAAATCAAACTTAGTTATGCCATTGTCTCCTTCTCTTTGAGCCATATCATTAATGCTAATACCAGAATAGCTACAAGCAGAAGTGTTTCTGTCTGTCCCATCCCAATTTTTACCATCATTAGTATAGGTGTAGATTGACTCAATTTCTGTAGCAGTTAAGGCTACATCAGAAATAAGTGTTTCATCAATACTACCATTGAAATGGTGATTATTATTAAAGTAGCTTCCAATATTTATTTGTTTTACATCAGCTATGTCTCCAATGTTAGTTGCATCTGTGTGTTTTAAGTCTCCATCAACATAAAGGCTAATTGTTCCTGGGCTATAGGTAAGTGTAAGCATGTGCCATTGACCATCATGAATACCATTTGCTCCTAAATCATAAGTGACAGTAGCTGAACGATTGTTGTCTTCATTAGTAGTCCAACCCCTTATGCTACTACCATTTGTGTTATAGGCTAGGGTAGTACTATAGTCAAAGTTTCCTGTTCGAGATAACTCTACAAGGCGTACATATTCTCCTCCAGGGGCTTGATTCTCTGTGGTTTTTATCCAAGTATTGATGGTAACCTCATTGCTGAAAGGCATGTCAACTGTTCCTTGGATTTGTGTTTGATTAAAGTCAAATACAGGAGCATTAAGAATTTTCCCATCAATTTGAGGTTGAACTCCATTGAGTGCTGTTAAGTGTTGGTTATATCCACTACTATCAAGAACTTCACCACTTGCACCAGTCCAATAACACGAGTCAAAACGATATTCACCAACAAGTGTTGGTCCTAAGTCAACACAAGCACAATCTCTCGGTGAACCATCTAGGTTTGTGTTAGAAAGTTGTTGAGCATATAGAGAGTTAATCTCATCTACAGACATATCTCGGTCGAACATATAAAATTCATCAAAGTACCCAGAATAGGCAGCAACATTTATATTACTAGCATTGTCAAATGAACCGTCATAGTTTGCTTCACCCTCTAGTACACCATCCATGTAAAGTTTAACTTTATCACCGGTTGCATAAGTTACCGTTACAAATATCCATTCAGGGTTAGCTGAATTATAGACACGAGTTGAATTAATATTTGTCCCATCGGCTAGTTGTACTTGAACATTACCAGTAGTAGCAGTTAATGGATTAAATCCAATGTTGAATGTACCTTTACTAACAGCTTTTTCGACACTGTCAACGCCACCACTATCATACATCCAAAAAGAGATGGTTCCATTGTCTTCATGGTATTCTGCTTGGTCAGTTATGGTCAGTCCTGAAACAGAGTATCCATCAATGGCATTACACATAATGGTACTGTTAGGTCGTTTTACAGAGGTTAACGTTGTGCTAATGTGGTTGCCAATTGATGAGTAATCCTGATACTTATTTCTTGATAAACAATCAAAACGATACTCAGCAATCTTTGCAACTGGAACTCTATCATCATTTATAATAATAACAATAATGTCTTTTTTGTTACTTTCACCTTTATTGAAATTAGTTTTAGAGCTACTAGACTTGAATGAAGCTCTTTGTCTTTTTCTTGTTGATTTTGTACTGCTAACCTTACTCTCATCTGTATTTATGAAGGTTGCATCATCTTCTGTTGATAAACTTAAGGTAAATGGTTCATTACTCTCATAAGAAGTATCTCCTTGAACATAAATGCTAATCTTACCTTCTGTTTCTCCTTCTGGAATTTTAATGGTTAAAGGTACAAGCTCATCAGTTTTATGTTGTTTAGCTACTTTATTATTTACTGGTTTGTTAGTAGAAACAGTTTTTTGATTTTTTGCACTTTTTCGTGTAATTAGAGGATACTTCTCATTAGGTGTCTTATTTAACTTTTTAATATAATACTCCTCATAACTACTGTATTTATCAGAATAATATTTTGAATATTTCCAGTAAGAGTATTTAAAAATACTCCAGAAGAAGTAATATCGTTTATAAGAGGTATTTGATTGATCATAAATACCTGTAGATTGATCTTCATCATCATTTAAAATTGTACCTGTAACGATAGTGTGACTTCCATGAAGTACAGCATTTATAGGATCATGAATGGTTACTTCAAAAGTTTCATCTTCTTCAAAAGTATCATCTCCATTAATTGTATAACTGATGTTTACTACTTGTTCACCTGGTGCAAAATAGACAGAACTTGTGTTTCGAGTAAAGTCTTCTCCTTCTGTTGCTGTAAGGTTTTTAGTTGAAACTTGTACCGTTACTCCTCCAACAGGAGCTTTTTTATTTAATTCAACCTCAAATTCTAAGGTAGTCGTTTCTCCTTCATTTCCTTCAATAACTTCAGGTGTTCCTATTTCATGAAGATGGACATGATAGGCATTAGGGTTAGGAACCTCTAGAGTATCATTTGCTGTGCTACCACCAATACTTCCATTAGGATCCTCTGCAAAGAATTCAGCTACTTGTAAGTCAGCAAAGTCATTTTTATAAACTTGGTCTCCACTGGCGATGTACTCAATAGTAACACCACCTTTAGGAGCTACTTTATTTAATTTAATTGGGATGATGAATTCTGTTTCACCACTGTCTCCTTCAAGCTTTTCTAAACCACTTACATCAATGGTTAAGTCATCTTCTACATGGTTATCTCTGTAATCAAAATCTGTT
>CACVAR010000279.1 GCA_902727905.1 uncultured Sulfurovum sp.
CACCTGTTACATCTAATACTTCACCTAAAAAGTATAAACCTTCAACTCTACGACTCATCATAGAAGAGCCATCTATGTCATCTAACATTACCCCTCCTTTTGTCACCTCTGCTTTAGAGTAACCGAATGTTCCAGCAGGAGCAAAGCTATAGGTCTTAAAACCTTCTATTTTCAACCACTCGTCACTACTCAACTTGTTACAAGGCTTATCTGAAATGTTAAGTACCTCTAAAAATTTTTTTGCCACTCTTGAAGCCAAACCCAATACATTTGAGACATTTTTCTTAGATGATTTTAAACTTTTTATATTTAAGGTAGACATAAAATCTATCTCTATCTTACCTTTTTGCCAATAAAGGGAAGCATCTAACACAGCTGGACCAGAAATTCCTTTATGTGCAAAAAGTAATGAACCTTTTATCTCTTTTTCACTTACTGTTATTTTCACTTCTGTAGCTATACCACTTAAAGATTTAAAAAAGAACTGTTCCGGCTGTACTGTAAAACCAACCAATCCAGCAGAAAGTGTAGAAACTTCATGCCCAAAACTTTTCGCTATATCATAGCCTATACTGGTAGGACCTAACTTAGGAAAAGAGAGTCCACCTGTTGCCACCACAACTTGTTTTGCTTTTACTTTTCCCTTGTTTGTAAACACTTCAAAACCATCAGCAACTTTTTCCACTTTTTCTATCTGAGTATTGAGTTGAATCTTTTTTCTGTCTATCTCTTTTTGAAAAACATCTGTCATTTCTTTGGCTGATTTTTCACAAAAATATTGGTGATTTTTACGAACTATAGGCTGAAGCCCTCGCTCACCCAACCAAGCCAAAAGAGCATGTTGGTCAAAACGTTTAATAACATTACGAACAAAACGCTGCTCACCTACGAAGTTTTTAGGTTTTACATTCCCATTGGTAATGTTACAGCGACCCCCACCAGAAACTAAAATCTTAGCGCCTATTTTAGGGTTATTATCTATTATTAAAAAATCTTTATTTTTAAGAAGTGAAGCAAGCATAAGCCCACTTGCCCCTGCTCCTAAAATTACTATGTCAGCTTGGTTTTTCATGATGGGATTATACTATATTTTTTCCCACTCAAATAAAGAAACATTTTTATCTTCTTTAGAAAACTCAATACCTATTAGAATTATCTCATGAGCTTTTTCTTCATACTTTTCATGATATTTTTTCTCTTTTATCTGTTTTAGAGCATTTCCTTTTTGATTTTTATTATCCACTACTTTAAACTCAATTATATAAACCTGATGCATATTAGGAGTAGCAATGGTTAAATCAATTCTACCTAAGCTAGTAACATCTTCAGAAATAAACTGAATACCTAAACCTGTAAGGTAACTATAGATTACATTAGCATAATAACCTTCATAATTTTGAATATTATTCTTAGTATAAGTATAATGAGGTAGGGAAGCAAATAAACTATAAATAGTATTTTCAAACTTCTTCATATCTTGTTCTTCAATTGCATCAAATATTGGAGTTTTATCTAATGTACTATCAGTTAAAAGATATTCAAAAACATGCTCGTTTAAAGCTGTTCTAACTTCTAGGTTTGGATAACTTAAATGATATATCTTCTGATTAAATCTTTTTTTCACCTCTTTTATTGTTAAATAACCTGTCTGAAAAAGTAATGTTTCTAACTTTATATAATCTATATCAAAACTACTTAAATTTGACTCATTGACTTTTATATCTTCTAAATTTGGAAGAAAAAAACTTTTCTCTTTCAGCACTTCAATCAAAAATGATGGATTACCTGTCTCAAACCAATAATGACTATAAGATTTATTTTTAGAGAAAAACAGAAGTACATCAAAAGGGTTATAGACACCTTCTCCTAAAAAATTATAGCCGTTATACCATTTTTTTAATTCTTCTAAATCAACTCCATCCAAACGCTCTAAAAAACTTTTTTTTATATCATTATGGGTATAACCACAAATTGTGGCATAACGTTCATCCAATGAAATATCTTCTAAATTATTTAATCCAGAAAAAAGACTTACTTTTGAAAACTTACTTACCCCTGTCAAAAATGCAAATTTCAAATACTGGTCACTCTCTTTGATTACTGAATAAATATTTTTCAATCTATCTCGTATCTCTTGTGATAACTTTTTACTCATTATATTATCTAAAATAGGTTTATCATACTCATCAATTAAAACTACTACTCTTTGATTGTATTTATCATGAGCTGTACGAATGAGTTCACCTAAACATTTTTTATGTTTACTTTTATCAGTACATTCTAACCCTAATCTTTTTTCATTAATTTCTATACTCTCTTGAATAGCATCATCCATCTCGTCGAGGCTTTTCACAACTCCAGCTCCAAAACTAATTTTAATAACGGGAGAAGTCGTTTCCCAATCCCACTTATCATAAATATAAAGTCCCTCAAATAACTCTTTTTTTCCTTCAAATATATCTTTTAGTGTATCTACAAAAAGAGATTTACCAAAACGACGTGGTCGTGAAAGAAAATAATATCCACTTGACTGTATAAGATTTAAAGCGAGATCTGTTTTATCTATATATATATAATTTTTTTCTTTATCCCTTATTTTCTGAAATGTTTGAATTCCTATAGGTAATTTTTTCATCATTTATTATCGACTTCCTTTGCTTAAATTACAACTATCATGTGTTAATTAGATATTTTAAATTTCATCTTTACCACCTTTTGAAAGAGGTAAAATATGATTAACATACATTCCATCATTATCAAAAATTTCTATAATTTTTGAATGCATTAACTACTCCCTATTGATATAATCCCATATTATATAATAAAAGTATCCTATTTTTTGAAAAACATAAAATTATTTAAAAATAGCAAATAAATGCCTCCCCTCAACATACTCATAATCCATCCTCAACCTCAACATCTTCATAATATTCTGAACAATATACAAACCAAGTCCAAGTCCATTGCCTTTGCTGTTAAATGGCTGTGCATACTCTTCTAAGTTTTCCATAAAAGCTTTACCCTCATTGACTATTTCAATTCGATTCGCATAAACTTTAATACTTACCTTGTGATTCGTGGAATACTTCAAAGCATTATCGATCAAGTTTTTTAAACCTAAAGAGAAAAGTTCATAGTCTGTCGTTAAAACCAAAGGTTCAACCACGACTACTTCAACTTTCTCTTCTATCTCTTCTTCATCCATTATCATCAGTTCTAAGGCTTGGTCTATCATCTCTTGGACATTGTATTTGTTTAACTTTAATTCATAGCTTGAACTTAACATCTGCTCTATTTTAGAAAACTCTTCAATAAGCAATTCCAAACGTTCAAACACCATATCATACTGCTCTTTTTTCTTCTCATCTTCTAAAAACTCGTTAAGCAGTCTACCTTTTCCAATGGGGGTTTTAAGTTCATGCATAATGGTACGTAAAAAAAGTTGTCGAGACTCCATTAATGACTCTATTTTTCTTAAAGCATCATCAAAAGCATTTGAGACCTGGGCTATTTCATCTCTGTTCTCACTCTTGAAAGAGACCGATAAATCCCCCTTATCTACACTCAAAATCTTCTCATGTAAAGCTTTTAAAGAGTGTAAACTTCGTGTTAACCAAAAGTACAAAAACAACAAAAACAAAAGTGCTAAAACATAAAAGCCAAAAAGTTCAAAAGGAATTTTTCGTTCAATCTGGTCCTCCAATAGTATCTTAAATTCACGATGTTTAACAAAGAGATAAAAATGATTTTTATCACGTAACATTTGAATTTCTACACGTCTCATTGAACGTACTTGTACTTTCTTTAACACTTTCTCAATCTTATTCATATCATTGGGATGAACTAAGTCAAATGCACTGTTTCTAATAATAGCTAAGAAC
>CACVAR010000280.1 GCA_902727905.1 uncultured Sulfurovum sp.
TATACATGTGGATCAACAATTGTTGTTGCATTATTATCCAAATAAACTTTCATTTGTTTCCTTTGAGTTTAACTCATAATTTTAAATCAGACAAATTTAGTCTTAATTAACTTTGAGCATACTACAGCATCAAAGCTTAAAGATTCATAACATAGAAATTTTTTTTGAGATTATACTTATTTGATGATTCAAAAGGAGCTATGGCAGAAGTGAGATAGGATATAGAATAATTAACTAAAAAAAATATTTTATAATTAAATATATTTAATTATATTTATAAAAAATATTATTATTTTTTTTAAACAATTTATGTTTTATTTAAATAAAATTTTAATTTTTTTAAATAAAAAGCTTTATTTTATCTATAAACTTGCTATAGTTACAGTATATATTATGTATAAGGATTTTTTTAGATATGGATGTTTTCTTCAATAAAAATAGTATTTTATATTCTAATAATGTGAAAAACATATCTAAAATGGAGTATAGTGAACAAATTAAGAAAGTTACTGCTGAAGAGTATAACTCTTTAGCTCTTATATATAAAGAGAGAAAGTTAACTAAAAAAGTTATTTATTTTTATGAGAAAGCATTAGGCTTAAGAGTTAAAACTCTTGGAATGCTAAATAATAAAACAGCAACTTCTTACATGAAGTTAGCTGAAGCATATTTAGATGATGGTTTTATTATTAAGTCTTTAGACTTATATGGAAAATCTTTAGAAATTAATCAAACTCTTTTTGGAAAGAAGTCACTTCAAGCTGCTGAAGTTTATAGTGCATTAGCAAATATACACTTTTCTGAAGAAAATATAGAAGAAGCTTTTAGTTTTTATATACAGGCACTAAATATTCGTCAAAAACTCTTAGGGGAGTTACATCCTTTAACTGCACAAAGTCAACATGAGTTAGGATACTTTTATGCAGCTTCTGAAGAGTACTCATTATCATTGCCACTTTTTGAAAAGGCATTAAAAACCAGAGTGGAACTATATAGGCTGAGTCATCCCGAAACAGCAAAAAGCTATAATAGTTTGGCTATATGTCATTATCATCTTTTTAATTATGACGATGCTTATAAGTATTTACTTGAAGCTATTCGTATTAAAGAATTAATTTTTCCAAAGAGTGATGAGCATTTACAGGTATGTAAAAAGAATTTATTAGAAATTAGAAAGCATACTTCCAAGGGCATGAAGTATACTTTTTTAAAAAATATATTCTATTGGATTAAAAGTCTTTAATCTCTGACTCTTTAATAAATTTATCATACTCATAAATATCTTTTCTAAAGTATGTTAAACCATTACGTTTAAATACAGTAAAGTATGTTGTATGGACAGGTAGCTTTTTAGTGAAGTTGATGTGTTTGCTTTTTAATATGTTTCTATATTTTGGTATGCTTGCTACATCTGTAGGTTTTATTCTTGATTTTAAAAGTTCTAATAGTTCAAAAGGTTTTTCTAAACGCATACACCCTGAGCTGTAAACACGATATCGATATTGAAAAAGTGATTTATTATCAGTGTCATGTAGGTAAACTGCATATTTATTGGGAAACATGAATTTAATACGTCCAAGTGCATTATTGTCTCCTGGATATTGTACAAACCGATAAGGAATACTTCCTTTTGATTTATCTGCGTAAGGAAAAAGCATTGATGGTGTAAAGTTTTGCATTTCACCTTTGTTCTTCCATCCGTAAAAAACACGAATATTATGCTCTTTTAAATAGTTAGGGTTTTCACGTAGTGCAACAATAAGATCTCTTCTAACTAAATTTTCTGGAATATTCCAATTTGGATTGAGTACGATATAGCTCATATTTGCAGAGAATAGAGGAGTTGGACGTTCTGGTTTTCCAACAACAGCTCTCATCTCTAAAAGAGAGTGATTGTTTTTATAATAATTCATTTTAAAATCGGGGATATTTACACGAACATATTCGTTTGGATAATAGTTTGGAAAAACTTTTAGTTTATCAAGATTAACAATAATTCTCTCTGTAAGTTCATGCATAGGTTTGTTTAAGTAATAAATGATAACTTTATCAATTACCCCATTTTGTTCTAATTTAAAACGATCTTTGTAGGAATACAATGCTTGTTTTAGCTCTTCATCAAAGACATCAGTTTGATTATATTTATTATGAAGGTCTCCTGTCATGATTAGGCGTTTTTTAATAGCTATGATATATGGGTGTTCATCACCCAATATTAAGTTTTTTTCATATTTAATACGTTCTAAGTTATTAAAGCTTCGATAAAGAATTAATGATTCCATCAGTTCTTTGTATTGTTCTTTAGATGGAATTAGAGAAGAGAGAAAACCTTTGATATCTTGGTTAGTAATGGCTCTAAAAAGTTGACTACTAGAAGGCATTGGTTTACGAACCATTTCCCAATTTGCTGTTATATCTTTAGCCTCTTGTAAGTTCATGATTTTGACCTGAACCATATCCCAATTAATATCACCTTGAATGATAAATTTTACAATTTTAATATAGGCTTTAGTTAATAAAATATCAAGTTTACTCAGTTCTTTAGAGTTCATATTTAAGTCCATACTATTATGTAATAGATGAGTATATTGTTCTATTTGACTTTGATGAAAGTCTTTATATTTATAGTTAAAGTGTGGGTTCTGTAATGCTGAGATTAAAGAGTTTAAATTTTGTGAGTGTCCAATCCATAAGGGAGCATTGTTGTTTTGGTTATAAAGTTGCTTTATTAGGGTTTGTTCATTTTCATAAGCTGAAAGTACGTGGGGTTGGTTATTGATAATAAAATTTAATTTATCATTCAAGGCTGTTGAAAAAAGTGTGGATATAAATAGGCTGAGAAAAACTATAGATTTCACGTGGTATCTCCTGAAAGTTTTTAAAATATGTATAAAAACTTAAATTAGTTATGAAATTCTTAGATATATTTTAGAAAGGGTAGGGAGCAACCCTAGAGTCTAGAGTTGCATAAGATTTAATAAGTCTTAAAATGCGTAAGCAGCACCAAGCGTTAGACCCCACTGAGAAGGTGTACCTGATTTTTTCATGTAGTTAACAACATCACTAAATACAGAAATTTCATTAGTAATTCCATAGTCGAGACCAGCACCATAAGAGAACCCTGTATCAGCAGGAGCTGCACCAGCAGAGTTAGTTTTAGATATACCAGCTAAACCATAAAGATTTAATTCATCAGTTAAATTATAATTAGGTTTTAAGTAAGCACCACCTTGCTTAAATTTTCTATTAAAGTTATCTTTGGCAAAACCATAAGTACCTCTTAGTTCAGCACCTAAGTAGTCCATGAAGTCATAACCAAGTCTTCCTGTCCAACCGATTTGTCTATCCTGGTTTGTTTTGTCGCTAAATAAGTTGGCTCTATCATCAGTTCTAACAGCAACATCAGTAAGACCACCAGCAATATAGAAGTTTAAAGGTGCAGCTACAACTGGAGGTGGTGGAGGTGGAGGTGGAGGTGGAGGTGGAGGTGGTGGTGCTATTGGTTCTACAGGAACAACAACTGGTTCTTGTTCAAATACAGTTACTGGGTTAATATCTCCCCCAGCAAAACTTATGGTACTGGTTAAAGTACCAAGCGCAGCAATAGCTACAAGTGATTGTGTTAATTTCATAGTGAAATCTCCTTCATATAATTAAAAATATGCAGTAGTATAACACAAAGAGGTTAAAACAACTCTTTAATAATTAGAAAATAAACAATTTACTTAAAAAGTATTTAATTATATTAATTATTATTATAATAAATAATATAAGTCCATATCATGACCTATTATAATAATCTTTAGCTATAATTCGCGTAATTTATTATAGTATAGGACTCATTTACATGCAAAAAATCAAAAATATTGCCGTTATTGC
>CACVAR010000281.1 GCA_902727905.1 uncultured Sulfurovum sp.
CACTAAACCCAAAATAAAAACAATCGACCCAACAATCACTTCTGTTGGGATAGGTTGGCTTAAATCAAACATCTTAAGCCTTTAGTTTAGCAACGACATCTTCACAACGTTCACACGCATGTTCTTCTGAAGTTGAAGTATAACGCCAACATCTTGGACATTTAGCACCTGTAGCTTTATGAACGATAAATGTTTTTCCATCTACTTCAAATGAAGCTACTTGCTCACCTTCACAAGAATCTTTTAATGCAGAAACCATGAACCAATCTTCTAAATCTTTTGCTTCTGCAATTGGGAAGATGCTCACATCTCCAGCAATTTCAAGTTCAAGGGTTGCTTTGATTAATTTCTCTTTTTTAAGTTTGTCAATCGCTTCTGAAAATTTAACTCTACCCTCTCTTAAAAGTGTGTCATCAAAAGAAGTTGCTACTTCTGGAACTGGCTCATACACTAAGTCAAACACTGTTTCCATGTCACCTTTGAAAATAGCTGGTGCATAGTCTAAAATTTCATCACAAGTATAGGTAAGTACTGGTGCAACAAGTCCCATCATGGCTTTTGCCATAACCACCATGGCTGACTGTGTTGAACGTCTAATAGCACCATCTTTGTCATCACAGTAAAGTCTGTCTTTTGTAATGTCCATGTAAACACCTGAAAGGTCATTGGTAATGAAGTGGTTCAATGTTGAGAAACCTTTTAAGAAGTCATATTCATCAAAAGAGTTCTTTACCGAAGTAAATACTTCATTGGCACGTCCCAGTACCCAACGGTCTAACTCACCATATTCACTTGGTGCAACAAGCTCTTCTAAACCTTCAACATTTGCCAGTAAAAATCTAAATGTATTTCTTAGTTTTCTATACTGCTCAGCTGTCTGCTGTAAAATTCCATCTGAAATTTTAAGGTCATGTTGATAGTCTGAAAGTGCCACCCAAAGACGTAAAATCTCTGAACCATACTGCTTAATGACTTTGTCTGGAGCAACAACATTACCCTTAGACTTAGACATCTTTTCACCTTTAGCATCTACTGTAAATCCATGCGTTATCAACGTTTTGTACGGTGACTTTTGGTGAATAGCTGAAGATAAAAGTAATGAAGTTTGGAACCAACCTCTATGCTGGTCTGAACCTTCAAGGTAAAGTGATGCAGGATATTCACCAGCATCATAGTTTCCAGACTCTAACACAGCATTCCATGTTGAACCAGAATCAAACCATACATCTAAAATATGCCCAATCTTCTCTAACTCATCTGCTTTATAAGCACATTCAGGATGAAGGAGTTCAGATATTTCCATGTCGTACCAAACATCTGTCCCTTTTTCTTCAAAAATATTCGCCACAAAGTCTAAAACTTTTTCATCAAAAATCACTTCTTTGGTCGCTTTAACTCTAAAGAATGCTATTGGCACACCCCAAGAACGCTGACGCGAGATACACCAGTCTGGTCGACCCTCTACCATTGGTTTAAGTCTATTCGCCGAAGTTTTAGGAATAAAGTTTACATCATCCAAAGATGAAAGTGCTGATTCTCTAAGTGTCTCTTCTGAACCACTTGGCTTGTCATCTACAGAAATGAACCATTGGTTCGTTGCTCTATAGATAAGTGGTTTTTTCGTTCTCCAACAGTGTGGGTACGAGTGCGTAAACTTCCCTACTTTAAGTAAAGCGTCACCAAGAAGCTCTAAAATAGGCTCATTGGCTTTAAAAATATGCATTCCCACAAACTCATCAGCATTTGGAAGTAAATTTAACCCTTTTACCGACTCATCATAACAACCACGCTCATCAACTGGCATAAGCACTTCTAAACCATTTTTAAGTCCTACTTTGTAGTCATCTTCACCATGCCCAGGAGCTGTATGAACACACCCTGTACCACCATCCATAAGAACGTGATCTCCAAGAACAATTTTTGAGCTTCTACCATTAAGTGGATTCAGTGCTAACATTCCATTCAGTTCAGTAGCTGCAATTTTTCGACTTGCATGTCCTGAAACAACTTCTTCTTTTATCATTTCATCATAACGTGCTTCTGCAACAATGTGTCCATCATCTGTTAAGACATACATCTCTTCAGGATTCAGTGCGATACCTGTGTTTGAAGGAAGTGTCCAAGGTGTTGTTGTCCAGATAACCACACCAGCATCACCATGAATATCGAGTTTCTCTTTCGCCATGTCAGAAAGTTCAAAATTGACATACAATGTATAATCTTCTTTGTCTTCGTACTCTACCTCAGCATCAGCCAAGGCAGTTCTAGCAGCCCATGACCAAAAAATAGGTTTATGACGTTCAACCAAAAGACCTTTTTTGGCTACTTCACATAATGTTCTGTAGATATTTGCTTCAAATTTAAAGTCCATAGTAATATAAGGATTTTCCCAATCAGCCATAATTCCTAATTGTTTAAAACCTTTTTTTTGACCATCAACTGCTTTCCCTGCTGTGATTCGACAAATCTCTCTAAACTTTGAAACAGAAAGCGTCTCTTTTTTAGCTGTTCCCATTTTATCTTCAACTTTTTGCTCAATTGGAAGACCATGACAGTCCCAACCTGGAATCATTCTTACTGATTTACCTTGAAAATAGTTGTATTTTAAAATAATGTCTTTTAGTGTTTTATTCAAAGCATGACCAATATGAATATCACCATTTGCATAGGGAGGACCATCGTGAAGGGTGAACATTTCTGCTCCCTCACGTTTTGTCTTCATTTGCTCATATAGTCCATCATCGTACCACTTCTGATAACGTTTTGGCTCATTGTTCGGTAAGTTCCCTCTCATTGGAAACTTGGTTTTTGGGAGTAATAGTGTATCTTTAAATTCCATTATAGTCATGCCTTATCTAAATATTGCTGGAATTATAGCTAAAAGTAGTTGTAGCTCATATAAAGCAAAAAACAGATTTTTACTTTATATGAGCTACAACAGTCACAACTATAGAATAGTAGCTTTAAGCAGATTTTGATAGAACACCATTTTCTCTTTTCTCAAGAGCATCATACTTTTTTAACAATTCAATACAAGACTTAGCCAATGCACTTGCGAGTTGTGGAGGTACAGCATTTCCTACATGCTCACATCTTTTTGTATGTGAACCAAAAAACCTATAATCTAACGGAAAGCCTGTAATCATAGCTGCTTCACGTACACTAATAGAACGATGTGCTTTAGGATGAACAGGAAAATTACTATGTCCAGGAACAAGTGTGGGGCTAGGCTTATCACCATGAAGTCTCATTGTACTTCCTCTCGAATAAAACTTACTAATCTTCAAATGTTCGGGAAGTTTATCAATATTCTTAGCAATATTTTCACCTTCAGGAATATATTTAAATCTTTCAACTGTTTTGGGTGCATGATTCATTGGTTTATTATCAATATCATCTTCATTATCATAGTTAATTAGAGCAAGTGCAGAATTTACAGTATTTGGCTTTTTATACTTTTCAACTTTTAACGCTTTATCTAAATTTCGCATTAGTGATTCATCCATATACATAGGTTTTGGAAACTTAAAGCCTATTTTAATATCCCCTCGAACAGCTACAATAATAATTCTTTCTCTTTTAGTACTTGAACCATACCATGCTGCATTTAGAACTTTATGTGAAACATGATAACCTATCCTCTCATACATTGCATAAATATCTTCAAGAACAGAAACAAAATATCCTTTATTTTCTAAATCTTTTAGTATTGTTTCTTTCTTTTTTCGTAATGCCTTTCCTTGCTCTTCAACTTCTTGTGGAATATAATTTTCTTTTCTTAATTTTGCTTTTAAACCTTTAAAGTTCTCTAACTCTTTCCACAGTAAGTCTACTTCTTCTTTCACTTCTAAAGGAGTATCTAAAGAGAGAAC
>CACVAR010000282.1 GCA_902727905.1 uncultured Sulfurovum sp.
GGCATAAACGCTTCTACTTTGAGTTTTTTCTTGGCTAAAACATTGTCGCCTAATTTCACATAGAGGTGATAGTTTCCGAGCTTATCACTGTTTGAAAATTGGTAGTTAAAGTCTATGAGTCCATATTCGTCTGTATGGTAAACCTTTTGATGACTAATGTCGTTTTTAGGGTTACGCAGTATCAGTTTTACAGGTAACTTAGAGGCTGAAATAAAATCTTTGTCTTTAACCGTAATGAGTGCATTGAGTTTAGCAGCAGGACGTAAAATGTTGGACTGAAAATAGATATGGGCTTTAAAACGCTCTTTCTCTTTTAAAATGCTAGAAGGCATAGGAGAAGAGATACTTTCGTTCAGTAGTAAAAAGTTTTTGTCATTTTTACTTTTAACCACTAAGGCTTTTGGGTTTCGTTTAAGTAGTTTTGGGTTGTTCACTATGGCAACACCGTCAGCATTGGTTTGGGCAGTCCCAAGTAGAGCATTGTTTTTTCCATAGATGAGTACTTCAGCATTTTTAATAGGTTTCATGGTTGAGAGAGAAAGTACGTTAACAAAAGCTTGTGTTTTAGAGAGGTTTACAGACAAGCCTAAGTCTGAAATGAATAGTACTTTTGAGCTAAGATGTTCTGTGGTCTTTTCGCCATCGGATGTCTCATAATGTAAAGAGACTTTATAGATACCTGTCGTTAAGGCTTTAGAACTTAAGTCGGAAAGTTTAAACTTTTGACGGGCTATTTGATTATTTTTTCCATGAAGTGTTAGTTTTTTAGTGAATACTTCTTTGGTGTAAGCATCGACATTATATTTGTTAGCATTACTAAAGTTGATGAAGTAACGTAAGTTGTCATCTAATATACGTTCGACTACTAGAGTAGCATCTTCCACATTGACTGAAGAGAATGAGAGTTCACCATAAGAGGAGATGTAATGTTTCTCTTTATCAAAAAGAATGGCTTTGGCACGGTTGGGTGTTTTGAGTTTGTAAGAAAGGTCATCTTTCAGCTCACGTGAGTAGAGTTTTAGCCCTTTTTTTAAGGTGATGTTGTAGCTGGTGTTGGCTTTGAATTCATCGGAAGTAACATCATGGTAGTAGTAAGAACTGTTTACCCCAAACTTCTCACGTTCGTAGTAGCCCATGTATTGGTAGTTACTAACCTGTAGGTTTTGAATACCTTTGATTTTAATGAACTTGTTTGATTTCCCATTTAAGTTGTCTTCTAAAAAAATACGTAGAGCAAACTTCCCATTTTCAAGGGCTACCATACGAGGTTGATCTTTAATAGTTAGCTTCTTTTTGTTACTGTCTAATTTTACTTTAGCATCATGTTTGTTGAAAGTTTTCTCATAAGCTTTAGAGAGTGTACTTAAATGTTTGGTTTTTAAGTTTTTGTCAATAAAAAGTAAAACCTTACTGTCTCCTACTTTTTCAACAACTTGAAGTACTATATTGTGCTTATCTTGGGCAATGATTTTGTATTGTAATTTAGTGGCTTTAAGATGCTCTAGTTTTTTGAGATTTATCCCTTTTTTAATGGTGGCGTTATCAATCTCATCATTAAAACTAAGACGTAGGATTTTTTCATTTTTAAAATAAAGTGCTTCATTAACTGTGAGTGGAGCAGTAGTAAAAGTAAAGGATTCGTTTTTATAATCACATTGGTACTTTGTATTACTTTGCAGTAGTTTTTTAGGTAAAACCTTTAATTTATCAGCTGCTTCAACTTTATAAACAGCAGAAAGTGCTGGTTGACATTTCAGTAATGGTTCATGGGTATAAAAGAGGCTGTTGTCAAAGAGGTTTTTACTGCTTTTGAGTATGAATGGTTTGTTAAGTTCAACGGTAGCATTAACGGGTGAGATGCTTTGTGCAAAAAGTAGAGGGCTAAGAATTAGAAAGATAAAGAATTTAAACATAATGAGAACTTTCTGTTTATTTTAGCAGAAAAATAACTTTAAGTATTATTTTATTTATAATTTTTTATAGGTGATGGTTAATTATTTGGGTTTAGTTCTTTGATTTTAAAATTTAAATGAAGAGTTTAGTATCTTGTATTTATGGTTAAGCTTAAAGGTGGAAACTGTCTCTTTAATACTTATATTGTAAAACTATCAATTTTTTCTTTAAAAAGTTCTATCTCATAAAGAGTATTCTTTCTTTTAGTAAGCTTATAAGAGGCATTGGCATTTTTCTCCATTGAAACTAATCTTCCAGCTTTTCCAGTTACTATATCTGCTTTAGACCATAAATTAAATTGTAAAGAAGTTGGTGAGATACCTAAACATAGAACAGCTTCATATTCTCTATGATATCTAATATGGTTAAATTGGAAAGAACCATTTACATCTTCAGTAGCTGTTTTCACTTCAAATTTAATTCCATTTATTACAATATCCCATGGACCTTTATCTGTAGGAATTGTATAATCTATTCCCAAGTCATGACAGACTTTTACTATAAAGGCTTCTCCAACATTACCAACTTTTAAATTAGAAATAGTCTTAATTCCACTATAGTCACCAGTATCCCATTTAGTATGGTCTTTATTTGTAGCTAATGCTTCTCTAAATAATTTTGTATAATCACACATTAATAAATCCTTTGTCAGTCAATGCTTTCTCTATATGATACATACTTATATGCCTACAATTATGAGCAGCTAGATTACAGTTTACTTCCCAATCTATTTCATTTAGAGCTTTTATTATCTTTTCTTCATCCTTTTTTATTATAAATCCATATCCACAAGTGTATTTCACTTCCGAGAATGACTTTACAAAAGAAGGTGGTTCTTTATAATATGTTCTTTGTAAGAAGAAATTTGCTTTATCCATTTTTTCTAAACCACAAAGTCTTTCTTTTCTTAAATCAACGGTAAAAATATCGACCCATTGACTACAAGATTCTCTTTTAGGAATAATATTTTCACCTTTTTTCCATATTTGCCATAAAGCATTTACTTTCCTTTTTTTTCCACTTGGTTCGTAAAAGCTGTCAGAATCAATTATCTCAGAATGAACTAATTTCATTCCTTTAACCCTATGCTTTGGACTTCCTTTTCCATCACTTTGAAAAGCCATTGGTAATATAAATCCAATATAATCACCAAATTTAGCAGCATGATTCATAAATAATAGTGCTGTCCATGCTCTGTATCCAAAAGGAGGATTACCGATGAATAGATATTTTTTATTTTTATTTTTTGGTTTCCATGATAGAAAATCTTGTTGCTTAACCTTACTATGTAGGGGCATCACATCTAGTCCTATACTGTTGTTAGGAAGCAAGTCATAAAAGGAGCCACTTCCAGCAGAAGGTTCTACAAATGTATAATCATTAGTATTCACATTGTCTTTTTTTAAAACTTTAATGAAGGAGTCATAGCACTTTTGAGCTACTTCTGGCTGTGTAAAAAATTGGTCTAACTCAACTTTCTCGATATTAACCCAAGAAGGTATGTAAGTATTATTGCTCCAACAAGAATTTCTATATTTGATGGATGCATCTTTTGTATCAGTAGTATTAGCCATAGAAATTGTCATGTTTTTCCTTAAAATCTAATATTTATATCATATAGTAATATATTTTCTCTTAAAAAGGTATTTATATTTCATTTTGACAAGTATTTAATTCATTTTGAACTATCTCAGCACTATTATCTTTTGACTTTTAAAGCTTTAAATTTAATTTTAAATTAATACCTCTATTCTACACCTTTGTTTATTATTTTGGTCGTGCATCTCAAATTAGTTGATAAGAGTAGCAAGGTATAATGAGTTTATGAGACATAGACCAAGATGTAAAAAGTGTGGCAGTATTAATAGCGTAAAAAATGGGCATAATAGTTGTGGGA
>CACVAR010000283.1 GCA_902727905.1 uncultured Sulfurovum sp.
CAATAACATTTTTTAATTGTGCCATATCCAAAGAAGCCGTAGGTTCGATTTTATCGAACACAAAATTTGCATTTTTTTCTAAAAAATCTTCTGCTAGACTAACAGCTTCTATCATCTTGTCATAAGACTTTTTAGCATCATCATCAAAAGTAAATATTCCATGATTATGTAAAATAATTCCCTCACAAGCATCCCAATCAAAGTCTCGTGTCATCTTAAAAATCTCATGAGCCAAAATAAACCCTGGCATAATATAAGGAACTATCAAAAAGTTAGAAAAAAGTTTTTCAATATGATCTTTACCATTAACTGAGTTAGAAATGGTCACCACAGCATCAGCATGAGTATGATCGACCACTTTAAAAGGAATCAATGCATGTAAAATTGCTTCTACAGAAGGGTTGGGTGCTGATTTGTCTATCATGGCTGCTTTTTGTCCTAAAACCATGTCTGTGTCGCTCAACTCATCGAGTGCTGCCATCTCTAACAACGTGGTCATTTTAACAGGAGCAAAACCTTCTTCTTTGATGGAAACCAAATCCCATCCTGAACCTTTAACATAGAGTATCTCTTCTCCCTCAACCATAGATTTAACAGAGGTATTTCCCCCTCCATGTAATACCAACTCATCTGAACGACCCAATAAGTTTGAAGAGTATACACGTAGTTCTAAATCTGTTTTATAATTACTAGCCTCTTCTTCATTCCATAAATTTTTCAAAACTAGCCTAACACTTCTAATTCATCAGAATATTTATGTTCACAATAAGGTTCATAAGAAGATTTGTAAGCAGCATAATGCGCAGAAGCCTTATGTCCATCTAACGCTGCTTCATCTCTCCATGATTCTACAGCCATAAATTTTCTAGGATTATTTTCATACTGAAAAATATCATAAAAAATACATCCATCAGAAGCTTTGCTTGGCACAACCATTGCTGAAAGCAACTCTTTCATTTTGGCTTCAGAGCCCTCTTTTGCTATAAATGTTACACGTTTTGTTATTGTCATTTTCTTCTCCATAAAATCTTATTTTTAATGGATTATAACCAAAATTAAATATAAAGAGAAAGCGCCTATCTTTGTTTATATTGATTAAAAACCATTCACTTTTTGTAATCAATTTGTATCATTATTATGATATAGTCTCTTTATGTTAAAAATAATAATCTTAAGCTTTTGTCTCATAACAACATTGGTATCTGCCACAAAAGAAAATAAACCTCTCTCTTATGATGCATCACTTAAGCTCTTAGAAGAGACAAAAAGTGATGCCATTGTTTTGGGGACAGGTGCAAAAACCCTTTACGTTTTTATTGACCCTCTTTGTAAACATTCACGTAAATTTGTGCGTATGGTGTCCAAAAACTCTAAAATGCTTTCAAAATATCAATACCATTTTTTTCTCTATGCTCTTCCACGATTAAAATCAACAGAAGTTATCTCTGCCATTTATCTCTCAGAAAATCCTATAAAAACCCAACTAGATGTTATGGTCAAAAATAAAATTTTTCATAATAAAGATACCAATAAAATTAAAGAAAAAATAAGTCGTATTAATACCGTTGCAGAAAAAATAGCTGTCTCTAAACGCCCTTATATTTTTATCGTAAAATAACATTGACAAAGGAGATTTAAACAATGTATTACCACACCCCAAAAATGAAACGATATATTGATGTACTCTTGAAGTATCGACTCGTAATTCTCATATCTTATCTCTTGTTTGTTATATTTATGGGGACAACCTATACCCCAAAATTTCTCTCCTCCGATGCCCTCTTTTGGCTTAAGGATTCAGAACAATTTAAACAAGTACAAGAAAAAAACTTTGAGACACACCACTTTTCAAAATTGGTTGTCCAAATTGAAGAATTTGATGAAAGTACGCACCAGTCACTCAATGAACTTCATCAAGCATTGGTCAAAACTGAAGGTGTAGAGAAAGTCTATTCACTATTTAGTAATGAACTTGTACAGTCACAACAATCAGGTGAAGCATCTGAAATGCTTACGGTTGTAAATGCAGGAAGTGTAGACACCTTTACACTCAAAAAGATGCTACAAGAACTGCATAATAAATATGGTAATGTTGCTGAAGATGATTTCAAAACCTTTTACTATTTTATTTCTGGTGAAAAATTTGTAGATATCAGCAAAATCAAAATACCGGGTACGTATACCTACCTCAGTAACGATGGTGAAATTAACTGGTACTCCTTAGGCACTTATATTACAATAGCGCTATTAATAAGTATTTTAATATTTCGATTACTATTTAGAAGTCATATCGCGTTTATCTCTGCCTCTTTATTCATAAGTTTTAGTACCATATTAACCTTTGCCTTTATCATTCTTTTAAGAGGTGTTGATACCATTCATATTAGTATGCTTTTTATTGCCATTAGTATTAGTCTTGTCGAGTTTCTTTATTTTTACTACCGTTGGCATGTATCACAATATCGAGACAATAGAGAAAATGCGCTCATAAAGATGTTAACAAGAAGTATGTCTCCAGGAATGTGGACATCGATTATTACGCTATTTGGTCTTGGTAGTTTAGTTTTTATAGATTCAGATATTATTCAACTATTAAGTCTTAGTGTCATCCTCTCCTCGAGTATTGCTTATATTTTAAACTTGACTTTTTTACCAGCACTACTGAGTTATTTAAAAATTGAACATGCCCATGTACCCTATGTTAAGCTAGGTATCATGCTTAGCATGAGGGAAATCCATTATAATAAAAAGTTTTTATTTCTGTTTTTAGGACTCACCTATGCACTCTTAATTATGGCCATTACTATGATTTATGGAGAAAGCAATAACTTTTTTAAGCTGCATGTCAAAAATGAACAAGTAGAACTCAAAATCCCCTATGACGAAATTAATCTTCCTTTTATACAATCCATAGAGAAGTTTTCTGAAGATTTAACAGAACATTTTGGAGAAGGTATAGATGACATTGTCTCTATAGTAACAATTATTAATAGTCTCAATGAGTCAAATACCCAAACAAAAGTACTGGATGAAGAGGCATTAGAACAAGCACTTTTCTTTATGGATTTATATGACTTAAGTGACAAATATTTTGATGAAAGCTCTACCAATATTGTTATTAATCTTTGGGATATCAATAAAGTCGAACTCATTGAATGGTTATTACGTTATGAAGGTATTGAACTCTATTTTATAGATAATGCGACACTCATAGGCAGTGCAAAATATGATCAAACTGTTTTACTTGCCAGTTCATTATTTTTTGCTTTATTATTAATCGGAATCATAATGGGTTGGATTTTTCGTTCTAAAGCAATGATATTTGTTGGCTTTAGTATCAATGCCATCCCCATAGTTTGGTTTGGGATGATTGTGACACTTTTGGCCATTCCACTTAGCCTTGAAATGCTCATTGCCATGTCCATATCTTTAGGGCTTGCTTCAGATGCAACCATCCATTTTGCCTATAAGTACTTTAGGTTTAGATATTTTGGTCGTAGTCAGAAAAGTGCACTGGAAAAGATGTATTTTTATGCTGCTATTCCTGTAATTATTAGTTCTATACTTCTTATCGTCGTGTTTTCAACGCTCTATTTTTCAGAACTTCACTCTTTAGAACTTATTGGACTCTATAGTGCCAGTATGATTTTACTTTCACTATTAACAGACATATTTGTACTGCCTATTATGCTTTTATACATAGACAAGTTTCAAGAGAAGTTTGATAATAGAGATGCTAAATAAATTAACACTAGGAAAAACAAGCATATGAAAAAACGCTTTATTCAATTTACAATAATTACACCCCTTCTTATTGTACTTTTAAGCTTTATCTACCC
>CACVAR010000284.1 GCA_902727905.1 uncultured Sulfurovum sp.
TCATGACGGGTTAAAATTAATTGAATGGATGAATTTTTCAAGGAATTTAAAAAATCTAAATTCTCTTCCCCTGGAATACCAAAAATATATTCAACACCTTCATTTTCTAAAGCCTTCACAAATAAATCTGATGCTTTCATAATTTTTCCTTTAATTATATTAAGTCATAGTATATTCTGATTTTTGTGTAGTATATGTAAAAAATGTTTACAGATTGGCCTCAGATAATTGCTCTTTTAATATTTTAACTCTTTGCAATGTCAACTCAGCTTTTGATCCATTTAATAGTAGTCCATACATACTACCAAAACAACTACGTAAATCTCCACCTTCACAAGTAAACTGCGCATCTAAGTCTGCATCACGATAAGCTAACCATGCTCTTTGTGCTTTTTTGAGATTCTTTAAAAAAAGTTTATCTTCTTTCTTTACTTTTCTTAACGCTTTATAAACTTGATTCAGTTCCTTATCTGCTTTCAAAAAATCATCATGGGCACATTTATTCATTTCTAGTTGCGTCCCATCTTCTTTACATTTAATGGGTCCCTCTGCTCCATAAAGAGTTGTCGCTAGTACTAAAGTAGCCAAGAGTATTATTATTTTTTTCATAAGTTTTCCTTTTTTAATAAATTAAGCTAAAAGAATACTCAAAAGAAGGTTAGTAAAACCAACTATTTTTTAATTAATATTTATCTTGAAATCTATCCTAATCTTTTTTGCTACTTTTCATTGATAAAAAATTATAAACTCCCAAAGAGACAATAACAACGCCAACACCTAAAATGAGATAAAAAGCGTGTATCATATCGGTATAATCATGGAGTGCTATCTTAAACACTACCATTAAAGCTTCAATAGAAAGTGCAATAATAATGGCTATAGAAAACTTTGTTAAAACCATGTCATCTTCACTCTCTTTTCCATAACTTTTAAAATAGACTTCTCGTTCCAGTATGGTCTTTGCCAAATCAAAAATGGCTAATCCTAAAGTAATAGCAACAATGGGTTTAAAGAGTGTGTCAAGCGTAAATCCTCCAGTAAAAAACTGAAAGAAAAATGAGTAGAGTGCATACCCTATGGCGAGAAAAGCAAAAAACATCAATGAAAAACCAATAAGCTTATAAAATAACTTCGTGAAGGTATCAAAGGTAGGATGCAACTCAATAAGCCCTAAACGTCCAAGCAGTTCACTCAATGAGAAATCAATAAAAATATTATGATTCTTCTCACGTTTCATGATGGTAATACAGATATTACCCGTTGCTGAACTCAAGTAAGGCTCACTAAATGAAAACTGGTCATTTTTTACCATTAATTTTTTTTCTAAGTAAGAACGATCTTTAGCCCTTCCTTCTTCATCCACTTTATTTCGGTAAATATTTGCTGTGGTCTGTATATTATCTTTATCTGTAATATAAAGTAACTCCATGGAAGGAAAATTTTTAAAGTTTTCTTTATAGCCCTCAATATCATTTTGAATGGCACCATTATTTTTTAAAGTATTCATTATAAGTGCTTCAATATTATCTTGATGTTCTTTGTAGACTTCTATAAACTCTTTCATTTTATTCCTGCTAATTTGCTCTTTAATTTAGGTGATTTAGACAGTATAAAGAAACAGAATATAGCGAAGTTATATAAGGAGGGCTAAGGTGAAAATGTGAAAAAGTTTCATCTGTTTCTTTAAACTATTTTATAATAGTTATATAAAAAGATTATAATATAAAAATTAATCAGTATATAAAGTATATATGATTAATTTTTAATCAATTTTAAAAGTATTTAAGTTTTAAAAAATAAATTAATTTTATATTTTAAAAAAATTATTATATAATGACATTAATTATATAAATAAGGATGAAATATGAGTTTTTTCAGTAAATTAAGTGATAGTGTATTCGGTATTTTTAATAAAGATACAAAAGACGAAAATAAAGAAGTAAAAGAAGTACTACCAGAACAAGCCGAAGTAAAGATTGAAGAGAAAGCAGAAGTTAAAGAAGAAGTAGAGGTTCTTAGCGAAATCGATGCTCTAAAAAAAGAGTTATCTGGTACTTTTGACAACTTAACTTCTATGGATGAGTATTGGGAAGCTATTGTTGCCATAGAAGCTGTTGCCACTTCTTGTGCTTCTAGTGACAAAGATTTTTCAGACAAAGAGCGTGAAGAAATTAAAACATTTGTTCAAAAAATAAATCCAAATAAAGAGGTTCCCTCTTCTATTAAAGAAAAAATAGATGAACTTTATGCCAATCCACTACCTCTAAACAAAGCTTATTTACTTGCAAAAGATACTAAAGTTGAAATGTCAGTCTTTGAAGATATTATTGAGGTGGTGATGCATACTGATGGTGTTAAATTTGAAGAAAAAGTTGTCTTGAATGCATGGCATGATTTTAAACAAGCTGCTTAATTTAGGAATGAGGTTTTTTAAATTAAAGAGCTGGATATTTCTGTTTTTCAAATAAACTCCCTATAATAAGCCATGAAAGATTTAAAACTAAATAACGTATTTATCCCCTCAACTGTTCCTTCTAAAAAGTTAATGATTATCCTTCATGGTCGTGGAGATTCATCAGCTGGTTTTACATGGTTGCCCCCTTTTGTAAACATGGAAGATATGAACTATCTCTTACTTGATGCTCCTAATGATTACTATGGAGGTTACTCTTGGTATGACTTAGCCCCTAACCAAGAAGCAGGAATCATTGATTCCTCTCAAATACTCACTGAAATTTGTGATGAACTCTTTGAAGAAGAGTTTGATGTCTCTCAAAGCTTTCTATTTGGTTTTTCACAAGGCTCACTTTTAACCTTTGAGTTTGGAGCAAGGTACCAGAAAGTATTTGCAGGATACATGGCAATCTCTGGTTACATTTATAATGCAGAGAAACTCTTAGAAGAGATGAACCCTGAAGTTAAAAATGGACAATGGCTTTGTACTCATGGTACAGAAGATGGGGTACTGCCCTACTATACTTCTAAAGCACAGGTAAAAACTTTACAAGATGGTGGTTTTGACATTGACTTTAAGACTTATGAAAAAGAGCATAATATTGACAGGGAAGAGTTGGATATGTTAGTCAAATGGATAAGAAACATCTCGTCAAACTAAACTGGACAAGTCATGATACTCCATCCCAAACCCTTGAGCAATAGGCTCATTCGTCATTTTTCCTTGATAAGTATTCACCCCAAGATGAAGAGAAGCATCCTTTTTAACAGCTTCTACAAATCCCTCTTTCGCAAGGAAACTGACATAAGGTGCTGTCACATTAGTAATCGCCATGGTTGCTGTTCTAGCATAAGCCCCAGGAATATTAGCAACACAATAGTGAATAACCCCCTCTTCCACATAAATTGGGTCTGAATGTGTTGTCGCCCTTGAAGTTTCAGCTGTTCCCCCTTGATCAATAGAAACATCAATAAACACACTTCCCTCTTTCATCTTAGACATCATCTCTCTGGTAATTAACTTTGGCGCAGCTGCTCCTCCTTGAATAAGAACGGTACTAATCACAATGTCACTCTTTAAAAGCTCTTCTTCAAGCGCAGCTGGGCTGTAAACTTTTGTTTTAATGGTCGGAATAATGTTTTTCAACTTTTCAAGCTTTTCTGTACTTCGATTAATCACGGTTACATCCCCATCTAAACCCACAGCATATTTTGCTGCATGCATACCTGCACTACCTGCACCAATGATAAGAACCTTAGCATTCTCTACACCCAAAGCACCACCCATTAACACACCAGAGCCACCACTATATTTACTAAGATGATGTGCCCCTGATAA
>CACVAR010000285.1 GCA_902727905.1 uncultured Sulfurovum sp.
GCTTGTACACGACCAATACCAAAGATTTTATGTTTTACTAGGTCACCTGTTTTATAAGTGGGTGCTTTAGATATCTTAAGTGCTTCTCCTTGAATGAGTCCTGCCTCACCTAGAAAACGACTTTTATCTATGCGTTTTCTTTGACCTTTGTAGAAACGTGAGTCAACATAACAAAGGGTCAAGTCAGATTTAGCTCTGGTAATGGCAACGTAACCTAAGCGACGTTCTTCTTCCATATTACAGCCATCCCCTAAAAGAGGGAAGAACTCCTCTTCAAGTCCTATGACATAAAGGTACTCAAACTCTAACCCTTTGGAAGCATGGATACTCATGATGGTAATGGCATTTTCATCGATGTTGTCTTGGTCACTTTGTAGAGAAATCTCATTTAAAAAGACATCCAGTGCTAAGTCAGGAGTTTTACCAATGGCTTCTCGAAAGAAACCAATGAATTCATCAATATTTTGTACACGTTCTGTTCCGTCAACCATTGCAGCATAGTATTTTTTGAGTCCAATGGTATCTTCAAAAAGTTCAATGAAGTTATGAAGTGAATGTTCAATTTCACTCTGTAGTAGTTCAATATGTTGAACAAACTCATTTAATGAATTCGCTGCTTTTTTACTGACAACGGTTGTCACGTCTTGTTCTTTTATGAACCGAAATATAGAAGATTGGCTTTCAAAGGCTGCTTTTTTGAGTTTGTCCACCGTTACTTTCCCAATGGCACGTTTTGGTTTGTTAATAATACGTTCTAAAGAGAAGTCATCATTAGGATTTGAAAGGACTCTAAAGTAGGAAATCATGTCTTTTATTTCGGCTCTGTCGTAGAAACGCATTCCTCCTAAAAGTTTAAAGGGAAGTCCTTCTTTTGTAAAACCTTCTTCTAGTGAACGTGAAAGTGCATTGATACGGTATAGAACAGCAATCTCATCTGAAGGAACACCTCGGTCTAAAAGTACTTGAATCTCTTTGGCAATACTTCTTGACTCCAGTGATTCATCAAGAGAGTGAAAAAGTTTAACATTGTCTCCATCACCTTTAAATGAGGTAAGTTTTTTACCAATTCTTTGTGAGTTGTGTTCTATGAGTTCATTGGCAGCTTTTAAGATAGGAGAAGTTGAACGATAGTTGGTTTCAAGTTTAACCGTTTTTGTATTTTTAAAACGCTCTGAAAACTCCAAAATGTTTCGTATATTTGCACCTCTCCAACCATAGATACTTTGGTCATCATCTCCAACAACACAAAGGTTGTTATGTTCTGAAGCTAAAAGCTCTAAAAGTTTGAACTGGAGTTCATTTGTATCTTGGTATTCATCAACCATAATGTATTGGTAACGGTTAGAAGTCTCTTTTCTAAGTGCTTCATCTTTTTCCAAAATTTGATAAGTAAGCATGAGAAGGTCATCAAAGTCTACAAGGTTATTTTCTGTAATTTCTGCTTCATAATCTTTATAGATGGTAGCAATTTTTCGGTAGTCTGGAAGTTCTGCTTTCTTTAAAATCTCATCAGCAGTCAATAATGTGTTCTTATACTTAGAGATTTCAGAAGAGATAAATGAGATATTTAAGTCGATTTTATGTTCTTTAGCAATGCGTTTTAAGATACGTTTTCTGTCATCAGTATCAATAATAACAAAGTTATTAGCACGACCTAATTTTTCAATATTAAATTTTAAAAATAGTAATCCAAATTTATGAAAAGTACATAGTAATGGCATAGATGAGCTTGGAGGAATGAGCTTAGACGCACGTTCACGCATTTCGGCTGCTGCTTTGTTTGTAAAGGTTAAGGTTAAAGTATTGAGGGGGTCAATACCAACTTCGGCAATAAGATAAGCCAATCTAGTTGTTAAGGTTTTTGTTTTTCCTGAACCAGCACCAGCTAAAATTAGAAGAGGACCATCAATGTGTTTAACAGCTTCTTGTTGGGCATTATTTAAGGCTTCTATAACTTCTTGCATTTAATTACTTTTTAATTTATTATAACACTTTTATGGTTAAAAATACCTCTCGAAAGTTAGAATGATGCTCTAGCTGAAAAATTATGAAATATAAATATTTTTTATAAATATTTTAAAATATTTGAATAACTTATAGAGACTTTAAATATAATTTGATATAATAATTGTAATAAATTACGTAAAAAACAAATGAGGTATTTAAATGTTAAAAGATTTTGTAAAAATGGAGACTTTCTTAACGGTAGCCAGAGAGCGTAGTTTCTCTAAGGCTTCTGCTAAACTAGGTATTTCCCAACCTGCTGTAACACAACAAATAAAATATATTGAAAATTATTTAGAAGCAAAAATTATTGATAGAAAGAAAAATGGTATTAAATTAACAGCTGAAGGGGATGAACTCTATAAAGTTGTTACTCAGTTAGAAAAGTCAATTATTACACTTGAAAAAGATGTATTGAAAATTATTAAAAAAGAGATGACTTTTAGATTGGCTGCTTCTTATACTATTGGTTCTTATGTTATCCCTGGTGAATGTTTAAATTCTATTGGTGAAAGCATTGGTAATGATGTAACACTAAGTATTGATATGAGTGATAAGATTGTTGAGGGATTAAAAGATCGTAAATTTGATGTAGGTTTAATTGAGTCTCCTGTAATGGATTCAGATTTAATCTACAGAGAATGGTTTGATGATGAATTGGTACTTTTTTCAAGCTCACCATTACCTAAAACTGTCAATACGGAAGAGTTATATGACTTCAAATGGATTTGTCGTGAAGAAGGGTCTTACACTAGAAAATTAATCTCTGAAGTATTTCAAGAGTTAGGGGTTTCTTGTAAGAGTTTTGATGTACTTTCAGAAGTTTCTAACAGTACAGCAGCACTACAAAGTGTTAAGCGTGCAAGATCAGATGTAGAGAAACCAATTGTTTCAGTTATTTCTAAATATGCTATTGCAGATGAGGTGAGAAGAGGTGAGTTGTATGAATCTAGAATTTATGGTTACTCAATGAACAGAACATTCTATATTGCTTATACTAAAGAAAATAAGAACAATGTATTTATTGATAATGTTGTTAACTATATTATTGCAGGGAAATGTGATACATAAGAGTATATCACATTTGATCACTTACAAAGTTTCTAAAAGTTAGAAACTTTATTTTTATCTCTTTTTCAACAGTTTTGCATTTTCAGGATTGTTAAGAAGGGCTTCCATTGAGTTATTTGTCTCATTGCTGTCTTCTCTTTTTTCTTCTATTTCATTATCTTCTTTTACTGAGGCAACATTAATAAGTATGGGATACTCTTCTACAAACACTTGTTTAACAGCGAGTAGAGGTATGTGTACTAATGCCCCAAAGTTATCTGGACCAAAACCAGCTTCAAATGAGATATAGTCAGCATCAATACTGGCTGTTTCAAATGAATAATTTGCAAGCATAAAAATTGTTACTTCAGGTAAGGACTCTTTTAAATCAGTAGGTAGTTCAGGCTCAAAACTTACATCTGAGGTTTCACAAGCAATTCCAAATTCTTGGTTGTTATCAAATAAAAATTCGGTTGTTGCTAAGATATGATCTTTCATAATATACTTATATTTAGCACTTTTTAGGTTTTCCATAGACACGCATTTTCCCTTGTATCTGTTATTGAGACAGACTTTTGTATACGAAATCCTATCATAGCATTCATTAAGGCAAAATTTTTATATTTTATTAAATCTACTTTTTTAATTTCACTTAATTTTAAAAA
>CACVAR010000286.1:0-15351 GCA_902727905.1 uncultured Sulfurovum sp.
ATTTGGCAGCTAGATGCCAAAGCATATGTTGATGATAAACTCGTTGCTGAAGCTGAACTAAAAGCAATGATTGTTGATAAATAAGGACACACTTGTCAAATATACATAGTTCAGCTGTTATTGAAGATGGTGCAATTATTGGAAATAATGTAACCATAGGTCCATTTGTAACCATATCTTCCCAAACAACCATAGGTGACAATACAATAATAGATGCAAACACTGTTATTGCAGGGAAAACAACCATTGGTGAAGGTAATCATATCTTTTCAAATGCTGTCATAGGCTCAATTCCTCAAGATCTAAAATTTAATGGTGAAGATGTCGAACTTATCATTGGAAACAATAATAAAATTCGTGAATTCACCCTTCTAAACCCAGGTACAGAAGGTGGAGGAAGTATTACAAAAATAGGAAATAATAATTTATTGATGGGCTATGTACACTTAGGACATGATGTCATCATCGGCAACAACTGTATCTTGGCAAATGGTGCTACCTTAGCTGGACATGTCGAGCTAGGCAACAACGTTGTCATTGGAGGGCTAACACCAGTACACCAATTTGTTCAAATTGGTGATTATGCTATGATAGGTGGAGCATCTGCATTGGCACAAGATATTCCCCCTTACTGTTTGGCTGAAGGAAATAGAGCTCAACTAAGAGGACTAAACTTAACTGGATTAAGAAGAGGACTACCAAGAGATGAGATTAATGCCTTAAAAACAGCCTATAGAGAACTTTTTGAATCTGGTGAAGCACTGCAAGAAACAGCAGAAAAAATTAAGTCTCAAAGTTCATCCATACATGTAAAAAATTTAGTAGAGTTTATCACAAAATCTAAACGTGGTATTCCATATACAAGGAAATAAGAATGGCTAAAAAAGAGTGTAGTTTTTGTGGTACTACAGAAAAAGAGAACAATCCATTTATAGCAGGAAATGGAGCTTATGTTTGTTCAAACTGTGTAACCTCTGCGCATAAAATTCTTTTTGGAGAAGAAGAGAGTTTTACAGAAAATGCAGAGCCACAAACACTTTTAATACCAAAAGAAATTCATAAAATGTTAAATGACTATGTTATTGGTCAAGAATCGGCTAAAAAAACTTTAGCAGTTGCTGTCTATAATCACTATAAACGAATATTTAAATATAAACAAGAAAATGACACAAGCATAGAGAAGTCAAATATTTTACTTATTGGACCTACAGGTTCAGGAAAAACACTTCTGGCACAAACAATTGCTAAATTTTTAGATGTACCTATTGCAATCTCTGATGCCACAAACTTAACAGAAGCTGGGTATGTCGGTGAAGATGTTGAAAATATTCTTACTAAGTTACTCCAAGCTGCTGGAGATGATGTTGAAAGAGCAGAACGTGGTATAATTTTTATAGATGAAATGGATAAGATTGCTCGTATGGGTGAAAACCGTTCAATCACGCGTGATGTTTCTGGTGAAGGGGTACAACAGGCTCTACTTAAAATCATTGAAGGTTCAGTTGTAAATATTCCACCAAAAGGTGGAAGAAAACATCCAAACCAAGATTTTTTACAAATTGACACGTCAAATATATTATTTATTTGTGGTGGTGCATTTGATGGTGTTGAAGAAATTATACACAGAAGGCTTGGTGCTAACCAACTTGGATTTGGACAAACAAAAAGATCAAATAAAGAAAATGAAGATGTAATGCATCTTATTGAATCTGATGACTTAGTTCAATTTGGAATTATTCCAGAACTAATAGGACGACTTCATGTAACAGCCACACTAGAACCAATTACATTGGAATCAATGATACGTATATTAACCGAACCAAAAAACTCAGTTACAAAACAGTATGAAAAGCTTTTTGAACTAGACAATGCTATTTTGACGTTTGAAGAATCTGCACTAGAAGCAATTGCAAAAAAAGCCATTAAACGAAAAACCGGGGCAAGAGGGTTACGTTCAATCATGGAAGAGGCATTATTGGATATAATGTATGAACTTCCAGAACTTGAGGGATATGAAATAGTAATAACAGAAGAAGTAATTAATGAGGGAGTTAAACCTCTTTATATTAAAAATTCAAAAATAGCATAAAACAAAGATTAAAGGTAAAGAATGTTAAAAAAAATTTTGGGAGTATTTTCAAACGATTTAGCAATTGATTTGGGAACAGCAAACACACTGGTACTGGTAAAGGGTAAAGGTATTAGTATTAATGAACCATCAGTTGTGGCAATACAATATGATAGAAAAGGTCGTGAGCATATTTTAGCTGTTGGGCAAGAAGCTAAAGACATGGTAGGTAAAACACCTGGAAACATTAAAGCTATTCGCCCCATGAGAGATGGTGTAATTGCTGACTTTAATATTACAGAAATGATGATTCGTTACTTTATTGAGAAAGTACATAATAGAAAAGGGCTTTTCTCACCTAGAATTATTATTTGTGTACCATTTGGACTAACTCAAGTTGAACGTAAAGCTGTAAAAGAATCAGCAATGTCTGCAGGAGCTAGAGAAGTACACCTTATTGAAGAGCCTATGGCTGCTGCTATTGGTTCAGGGATTCCAGTTAAAGATCCTAATGGAAACTTAGTAGTTGATATTGGTGGAGGAACAACTGAAATTGGTGTTATCTCTCTTGGTGGTCTTGTACTTTCAAAATCAATTAGAACGGCTGGTGATAAACTAGACAAATCAATTATTGATTACATGAAAAAGAACTTTAACCTTCTTATTGGTGACAGAGTTGCTGAAGAAATTAAAATTGCCATTGGAACGGCAATACAACTTGATGAAGAACTTGTTATGCAAGTAAAAGGTCGTGATCAAGTAGCTGGATTACTTACTTCTATTGAAATTAACTCAGAACATATGAGAGATGCAATGAAAGAACCAATCCGAGAAATTGCAGAAGCACTGAAACTTGTTTTAGAGCAGACTCCTCCTGATTTAGCTGGAGATATTGTAGAAAATGGAATAGTACTTACTGGTGGTGGAGCTCTAATTAGAGGTCTTGACAAATACTTGTCTAACATAATTAAACTACCAGTCTATGTAGCTGAAGACCCACTGCTTGCCGTAGCAAAAGGTACAGGAAAAGCATTGGAAGAGATAGATATTTTACAACATTCTGCCTATGAAGACTAGCCGACTACTTATACTTTTTATCTTTATTACACTTACAATTTTTCTCTTACAAAAAGAGGAAAGTTTTCAAGATAACTTTGCATCGCTTACACTACCTATAAAACAAAACTATTTAGAAATAAGTAATTCACTTGATACCAATATTGACAAATATTTAAATCAAGCAGAATCCATATCGGCTTTAAAAGATGAAAACCTTTTACTCCGTAAATACCTTTATCAGCAAAAAATCAATCTTACCCAACTAAAGCAACTCACTAAATATAACGAAGCTAAATTTAATAACTTTGACAATATTTTACGTGTCCAAACAATTTCTTATAAAAAACTAAATGACTTCTCTCAAGTTTATTTAACCAAAGGTGAAGAGTTAGGAGAAGATAAAATATATGGACTCATACAAAAAAATGTTGTCGCTGGTATTGCACTGAAACACGATGGTCCACTTAAAGGAATTTTACTTTCCAATCCTATTTGTCAATTCTCAACTTTTATAGGGGATAAAAAAACACCCGGTATAGCAAAAGGAATAAATGCTGAAAGTATTGAAGTAAACTTCATACCGAAGTGGTCAACCATTAAAGTGGGTGATAAAGTAATAACATCTGGGCTAGACAACATCTTTCTTCCAGATATTCCTGTAGGTATTGTCACAAATATATTAACAAAAAGTACTTACAAGACAGCCATAGTGAAAACCTATGCCGATGTTTTACATCCTAACTTTTTTTATCTTGTTAAAGAAGTTCTTCATGAACCTGAAGATATTAATACCTCAAAAATGAAACTAGAAAACAACATTAGTAAGGAAATACTATGAGCCAACATCAAAACTCAACTACCCCATGTTTTATTAGCTATATGCTCTTAGCACTCTATGGTACACTTTTTTTTATTATTATCTTGTTAGGTTATTTAAATATTGTTCCGTTAAAAGTAGACTTACATTCTGTACTTATTATTGGAGGAATCTATTTTATCTACCTTTTCTTCATTAGGCACAATGCAAATTTTGTTGTCTGTAAAATGCGTAAAGAGTATGTAAATCTACAAAAAGACTTACAACAAAATATTAAAGAAAATTCGCTAACCATCTTAAATGAGACTAAATCTACCATTAACATAAATGATTTTATTTCTGAATACTATAAGACATTTAGAAATGACAATTATGCTTCAATAGCATCATCCTTATTTCCTATGTTGGGTATATTAGGTACTTTTACAGCTATTGCCATTTCTATGCCAGATTTTTCTTCAGCAAATGAAGCTGCACTTGACCATGAAATCTCCCTATTGCTCTCTGGAATAGGTACAGCCTTTTATGCTTCAATCTATGGTATCTTTCTTTCAATCGTTTGGTCTTTCTTTGAGAAACTAGGTCTTTCTAAAGTAGATGCTGATTCACATCAGTTACATGATGTTTACACTTCATACATTTGGTCTCCAAGTGAATTGAAACGTCACGAACACATGCAACATGACATGCGTGACCAAAAAATGATACAAGCACTTAAAGAGACATTTAATTTAGAATTTATTCAAACATTAAATGAGAAACACTTAGAAAATTTTCAAACTATTATTAATGAAACAAATAAAAACTTTACAACCATTACCAATCATATGAAAATGGTATCTTCTGATTTAAAAGATACCATTGCCAAAATTGAATCATCAAACTCTGCCTTAACGGCTCATGAAAAAATTGATAGAAGCATACAAGAGTTTACCAAAACCACTTCTACCTTACAACATACGATGGGTCAACTTGATGATACTTTAGAGAAATCACTCAATCTAACTTTTAGTAAGATAGATAATGAGGTAGGTGAGATTGTGATGAAGCTAGCAAATTTTGCACATAGTACTGCTGAACAAAATAAAATTTTACAACGTACCATTACAGAATATCATAATAGTATTTCTCAACATATCGTGGACTAATTATGTTTAAAAAGAAATCAAATTCTTCTGAAACCAATTTTTGGATATCTTATGCAGATCTTATGGCAGGTTTACTTTTTGTTTTTATTTTACTTATAGGTGCTATTGTTGTAAAATCTGCTATTGTTCGTAATCAACTTTCACTACAAGAAACAGTTGTTTCAGAACAAGAATCTGCACTCGATGAACAGTCTGATCATCTTATTGACTTATCTCAAAGTATTGCTATTAAAAGTGACGAGATTACAAAACTTAGAAACCTTTTAGCCAAACGAGAACAAAGTTTAGAAGAAAGTAACAGTAAACTTGTACTCTCTTCTAATGCACTAAAACTTAAAAATGATGAGCTATCTAATTTAAACCAATTATTACTGGCACAAAATACAAAAGTTGATAACTACTCGGAACACATTATACTTTTACAAAACTTGACAAAAGAGCAAAATGCCACCATTAATAATTCTTCTCAAACATTAAATTCTTATAAAAATAAAGTCATACTTTTATCCAACCAACTGACACAAAAAGATGAGTCACTTAAACTTAATGAACAAAAGCTTTTACAATTACTCAAAGCACTTGAAAATAAACAAACTAAATATGATGGTCTACTTACTAAACTACAAGCTCAAAAAGCAAAAATTAAATCACTCACAGGGATTAAATTAAAAGTAATAGCCGAACTTAAATCAGCACTTGGTAATAAAGTCAATATTGATAAAGAGAGTGGTTCTTTAAAGTTAGCATCAAATATTTTATTTGATAAAGGATCAGCCCAATTAAAAGAGGGTTCTAAAGCTGAACTAGAAGCAAACTTCATTGAATATGTCTCTACTCTACTTGGTAACCGTAATGTTTCTCAACACATTGATAAAATAATTATTGAAGGACACTCAGATAGTGATGGCTCATACTTATACAATTTAAATCTATCACAACAGCGTGCTTATGCCGTTATGAATCATCTTTTAACCATTGATTATATTAAGAGAAACAATATTACATCAAAACTTGTGGCAAGTGGACGTTCCTACTTAGATGCCATTAAAATTAATGGTAGAGAAGACAAAGATGCTTCACGTAGAATCGAAGTGAAATTTAGACTCAAAAATGAAGATGCCATGTATGAAATAGAAAGAATTTTAGATGCAAATTAATTTTAAAGCTAAAAAACTTCAAGAAGCTAATAAATATGTAGACCTATTAAATGCTTCTAGTACAAAGAGAAAAACTAAAGTAAAAAATGAAAACTCATTAATAAAAAGAATCTTGAACTTTTTATTTAGATAATTTTAATGCTATACTTTTTGTAAATTCATTAAAGTTTTCTAATACATAAGTACCTTCTCGTTGCTTCTTTCCCCACATAGGCTCAGGAAAATATGAGTCTTCTTCAAAACGTGCCATAACATGCCAATGTACATGAGGCACGTAGTTACCAAAGCTAGCTATATTAATTTTTTTGGGTTTATAGCTATAGAGCATCTCTTTTTCAATAATATCTAAAGCTTTAAAAATTTCCAGTTTTACATTAGCTGGTGTTTCAGAAAACTCTTTATAAGCCTTTTGCGTAAAAATCTTAAGCCAAGGAATTTCGCTCTCCTCAATCTCTACTTTAATTAATTCATTTTCATATAATACACTCATATTTACTCTTTCTAAAAAACATTACAATTTGACATATTTTAAATGTAAATTATTTTTAAATGATATAATCAATTAACTTAATCCCAAAAGGTAAAATTCAATGCAAGGTAAAATAATGGTAACCTACTCCCTAATATGTGACAATGACAACTATTTAGAAATTTCAATGAAAGAGATTTTAGAAAACGAAAAAATTGTTAAATTACTTAAGAGTGAATTTTTAAAAGGTGTCCGTAACCTTAATGTAGAGAGTTCATCTAATGACAGTAAAATAATATTAAGTACTCAAAAAGAACTTTATACCTTTGAAGCAGAGAAAAAAGATTTTGCAGATCTAATTGAACTTGCAGAAGAAGATGCTAAAGAGCGTAAGCTCTTTAAAAAAGGTTGTGAAGCAGTCAATATAATTGACTTCGTCACATTATAATCCTTTTATGGCTTCATAAGCTGTATCTATCATCTTATCTATCTCATCTTCAGTAATAATATATGGAGGCATAAAATATACTATATGCCCCAATGGACGTAATAATACTCCGTTATCTAAACCATATTGATAAACTTTTAAACCAATACGCTCTTGTGCTGTATAGCCTTTAAGTTCTACGGCAGCAATCATACCAGTTTGACGTACTTCTTTCACATTAGGAAGCTCTTTAAACTTTTGCAGTTTCTCTAAAATATAAGTAGATTTTTTCTTATTATCCCCTATTACATCAGAAGCTTCAAAAAGTTCAATAGTTGCCAATGCTGCAGCACAAGCTAATGGATTACCAGTATAGGAATGTGAATGTAAAAATGCTTTATACTCATTATAGTCACAATAAAAAGCATTATAAACATCTACCGTTGTCATTGTAATGGCTAAGGGCAAGTAACCCCCTGTCAATCCTTTAGAAACAGTCATAAAGTCTGGAGTCACCCCTGCTTGTTCACAAGCAAACATTGTACCTGTTCTTCCAAATCCTGTCATAATCTCATCGGCGATTAAATGTACACCATACTTAGAACAAATCTCTTTAGCCAGTGTTATGTAAAGAGGATGATACATATGCATATACCCTGCTCCCTGTACAAGAGGTTCAATAATTAGTGCAGAAATTTCAGCACCACGCTCTTCTAAAATTTTTTCTAATTCAAGCGCTGCACTTTGGGCAGCTTCTTCACTTTGATCCTCTGGGACAGGTGTTTGAATACATGAAATAAGTAAAGGGGCATAAGTTTCTTTGTAAAGCTCAACATCTCCAACACTCAACGCTCCTATTGTCTCACCATGATACGAATTTGACAAGGAAAGAAACAGTGGTCTGTTCTCACCTTTATTTCTATGATAATGAAAACTCATCTTCAATGCTACTTCTACGGCACTTGAACCGTTATCTGCAAAAAAAACTTTATCTAATCCTTTAGGTGTTAAGTTGACAAGTTTTTCAGCTAAGTTGACAGCTGGTTTATGTGTAAACCCTGCCAATAAAACATGCTCTAATGTGTCAAGTTGTTCCTTAACTCTGGTCGAAATATGCTCATTAACATGACCAAAAATATTAACCCACCAAGAACTTATAGCATCTATATATGACTTATCATCAAAATCATAAAGATAGATACCTTTACCTCTATTAATTGGTATAAGAGGTAAGGTCTCATGATCCTTCATTTGAGTACAGGGATGCCATATATTTTTTAAATCATCTGTTACAATTTGCGCATTATTATTTTTCATCATTTACCTTAAAGTTTTTAAAGGGAATATACACTCTCTATAGTAATTATTTCATTAATAATTAAACACAAGTAGACTAAAATGGTGCAAATTTTAAACTAAGGCAATAAAATATGATAAGTTGGATGCAAAACAACAACAAATTTACAGTTATCGTTATGTGGATAGCTGCACTTTCATTTATACTCGCAGGTGCTGTTGGTGGTGCAGGTGGACTAAGATCTAACACAATAGGTAAAGTAGGTGAAATAGAATTAACAAAAGATAAGTTTCAGATGGAATACTCAAACCTTTTTAATAGATACAACCAAATGATGCAAGGTAAGTTTGATGATGCACAAGCTAAACAAATGGGCTTACAAGATCAAGTTATTAATAACATGGCTGCACAAGCTAAAATTCTTAACCTAGCAAAAGAATTTGGTATTATTGTAACAGAAAAAGAAACTGGTGAAAGACTGGCTTCTTACCCAGCTTTTCAAAATGAAGGAAACTTTGACCGTAAGGCATATGATGCCTATATTCTAAACTCTGGTCTAAGCAATGAAACTTTCGAAAATAATTTAAGAGACCAATTAACTATAGAAAAAACATTTAAACTATTAAATGCAAATGGGCTTGAAAATGAATATAATGCCTTCCAAATAGCATTTGAAGTTGCTGACAAACTAAAGTATACTATTCTTACCAATCAAGATGTAAACATAACAACGACAGAAGAGAAACTAAAAGAGTTTTGGGAACCAAGAAAAGAGCAATTTAAAACAGCTAAACAATATACTTTAGATATTCAATGGACTGAAACTAAAAATACTGAAGTAAGTGAAGCAGATATTAAAGCACACTATGATGAAAATAGATTTAACTATACTGATAAAGATGGAAAAATTTCAGACTTTAAAGATGTTAAAGAGTGGGTAAAAGAAGCAACTCAAATTGCTAAAAGCAAAAAATCTGCCTTAAAGCGCTACTTACAATTTAAAAAAGGTGAGTTAAAGGCAGATGAAACTTTAACGTTAGATATTAATGATCCAAAACTATCAAAAGAGTTATGGTCAGCCATTGAAACACAAAAGGTTGATGCCCTTTTAAAACCAAAAGTTGTAGAGAACCAATATGCTTCAGTAAGAATTGTTAACATTGTTAACCCAGTTGTGAAAGATTTTCTTCAAGTTAAAGAGCAAATTACACCTCTATATAAAGAACAAGCTAATAAGGAAGCGCTATCTAAGTTGGCTGAAGAAAAGTTGACAAATATTGACAAATTAGACCTAAATGTGTCAAGTTTTATCACAATAGATAACACTGAAACACAAAAACTGGGTATTAATGAACAGGAAACAGCAAACTTTACCTCCAAACTCTTTACTTCTGAGGAAGAAAAAGGTATCATTCCTATAGGTAGTAAAGTAATAGTTTACAAAATCATAGAGCAAAAATTAATTCCTCTTGAAAGTAATGAGACAAAAGTGATGCATCAAAATGCTGACACGGTTAAGAATCAAGGCTTCCAAGCAAACTTAATGAAGGCGCTAGATAAAAAATATCCTACTAAACTTTACTAGTCAAGTAAATCTAATTTCACTTGACACAAAAGATTGATAGACCTATTAAGGATTAAAGCGTGAACAACCCAATTTTAGCTATAGACATCGGATCAACTAAAATATGTGCAATAATTGGTGAGATTAAAGATGGTCAAATGGAAATTGCTGGTCATGGAATTAGTAAATCCCAAGGAATCAAAAAGGGTGCTATTTCAAATATTGAATTAGCCTCTACATCAATCAAAACTGCTGTTGATGATGCAAAGCGTATGGCTGGCATCAATCCTACTTCAGCAACCATTTCAATATCTGGAGCTTATGTCAAAACACTTAAGTCATCAGGTGTTGTTAATATTCCAAATGAAGATATTTCAATTAATGAAATAAATCGTGTAATGCAAACAGCTTTATATAATGCAAATATTCCAAATGAATTTGAAATATTGCATGTATTACCTTACAAGTTTAAAATTGATGAGCAAGACTTTATAGAAGATCCAAATGGTATGAATGCGAGTAGAATGGAAGTTGACACGCATATTATCATAACAGGTAAATCTAACCTCGGAAACTTAAAGAAAGCAGTTCATGCAGCTGGTATTGAAATTTCAAAAGTTGTTCTTTCTGGTTATGCTTCTTCACTAACCGTTGTTTCTAAAAATGATAAAGAACGAGGAGTAGCAGTAATTGACCTTGGTGGGCAAACGTCTAACTTGGTTGTACATGTGGGTAATGCTATCCAATACAATGATTTCTTATCAGTAGGTTCAAACCACATTACAAATGACCTATCTATAGCACTACATACACCTTTAGATGTGGCCGAAGAACTGAAAATAAGTAAAGCCACACTTCTTCAAACAGAAGGTGGAGAAGTTAGGCTTTCTATCATAGGTGACGACACGAACTTAAACCTTGTCTCATTAGACATAGTTCAAAATATCGTTTATAGTCGTATGGAAGAGACACTGGTTATCCTAGCTAATCTACTTGAGAAAAGTGGTCTGAAAGATCAAATGGGTGCTGGTATTATATTAACTGGTGGAATGACACTTATTGAAGGTACAAGAGAACTCGCTCAAGCACTCATACCAAACACACCTATTAGAATTGGTAAACCAACAAATATTACTAACATATCTGAAGACTTAAATTCTCCAGAATATTCAACAGTCATAGGGCTATTACAATATGAATCTGGTAAGCATACTGAATATGAATTAGATGGAAGTAAAACAATGCTTCACTCTAAAGAGTATAAACCGAAAAATTCTTTACAAGATATTGCAAGTCTAGAAAATATGACACAAACAGAGAAACCAAAAATTTCTGTTTCAACCCCTTCATATAAAAATGAAAAAGAAAGTAGTGTTGACTTATTTAGAGACTTAAGTCAAGAACCAAAAAAGAACCAGAACAATCCAATAGATAATTTCATGGACTGGGCAAAAAAAATCTTTTAACGAGGAGGATAAGATGGAAGAGTTTAATATAACAGAATCAACTGCTGGCGTACACGGAGCAAAGATTAAAGCAATCGGTGTTGGTGGTGGTGGTGGAAACATGATTAACCACATGATTAGAGAAGGTATTGAAGGTATTGATCTTATTGTAGCCAATACAGATGCTCAAGCACTTGCAGCCTCTATAGCTCCATATAAAATGCAACTTGGTATTAACTCAACTAAGGGTCTTGGTGCTGGTATGAAACCAGAAATTGGTGCTGAAGCTGCTCATGAGAGTTTTGACAGCCTTAAAACCATGTTAGAAGGTGCTGACTTAGTATTTATTTCTGCTGGTCTTGGTGGTGGTACAGGAACAGGTGCTGCTCCTGTTATTGCACAAGCTGCTAAAGAAGTGAATGCATTAACAGTCTCTATTGTCACAAGTCCTTTTAAATTTGAAGGTAGAAAAAGACAGAAACTTGCAAAAGCTGGTTTAGAAGAGCTTAAAAAAGAATCTGATTCTATTATTGTTGTTCCAAATGAGAGACTACTTTCAATTGTTGAAAAAAACCTTGGTATGCGAGATAGCTTTAGAATGGTTGACAATGTTCTCTCTCAAGCTGTTGGTGGAATCTCTAACGTAATTCTTTCTCATGGAGCAAATGACATTAACCTTGACTTTGCTGATGTTAAAACAGTCATGAGTCATAGAGGGTTAGCACTTATGGGTGTTGGTGAAAGTACTGGTAATTCTGCAGCTTATGATGCAGCGAAAACTGCTATTGAGTCTCCTCTACTTGATAACTTATCAATTGATGGGGCTATGGGAATATTGGTTCATTTCCATATTCACCCAGATTACCCATTAGCTGAAATTTCTGAAGCCATGGATATCGTAGAAGAAAATGCTGATGAAGATGCAAATATTATCTTTGGTACAACAACTTCAGAAGACATTCCTCTTGATGAAGTGAAATTAACCATCATTGCAACAGGTTTTGAAGACCCATCTGATTTTGAAATTTTAAATAAACCAGAAGAGACAAGTATTAACAATAATGTGGCGACACTTAGACAACCAGCACAAGGTTCATTGTTAAATAATATGAATTCTCAAAAAGTCGTTGGTGGATATAATAATTCCAATGAAGACTACTTAGATACACCTACTTTCTTACGTAAACAAATGGACTAAAGATTAACAATGACAAGAGTACTCTTCCTCCTCCTCATACTTTTGTCTCCCTATCTGCTTATGGCAGATGGACATATTTTTGTCTACCATCGTTTCGATGACAACCGTTATCCTTCAACAAATATTTCTACTAAAGAACTTCGCAAAGAATTTCGTTATCTGAAGAAAAATGGCTATAAAGTTGTCCCACTTATAGACATCATTACTAAAGTTAATGCCAATGAAGAAGTTCCAAAAAACTGGGTAGCTTTTACCATAGACGATGGGTTTAAAAGTTTCTATACGCATGGACTCTCTGTATTTAAAGAGTTCAACTACCCTTTTACCCTATTTATTGCTGTTAAATATACTGAAAAAAACTATAAAGACTATGTCACATGGAAACAGTTAAAAACAATAGCCAAATATGGTGACATTGAATTCCATTCTTATGGGCATGGTCACTTTGGACAAATGTCTAATGAAGCCATCATTAAAGACATGGACAAGGGTTTAGCCCTCATGAAAAAGCACCTTAACTATGAACCAAATCTTTTTGTGTACCCTTATGGGGAATATGATGATAGAGTAGCTGAAGTCATTAAACCTTATGGTTTTAAGGCAGTTTTTAACCAAAATATAGGCGCTGTACATGGTGTTTGCTCAGATGCCAATGATATTGATCGTTCAGCAGTTGTTGGGTCTAATGCACATGACTTTAAACTCTATCTTAAATTCCAAGAACTTTGTGGTGTATCTTTCCAGCAACCTTCTGTCTATCCAAAAAATAAAATTGTCAAAACAGTTGAAGTAACCTTAGAAGACAAAAGTATTAAATCAGCTGACATCTTTATCTCTAACAATGGCTGGACAAAAGTTAAAGTTAACAATGGAAAAATCTTATGGAATGCCAATAAAAAAGTAAAACTAAATCGTATTAAAATCGGCGTAAAAGTTAAGAGTAAGATTAAGCTAATGGTTTTATCTAAATAGTTATACTTATAAAAATTTATACCTCGGGAGACTACAATGAAAACAAAACTTTTAGCCCTTACACTACTAACCCCTCTACTTTATATAGGCTGTAATAGTTCTGGAACGCAACCAGTAACACCTACTGTAAAAACTAAAGAAGTTGAAGTAGTTAAGGAAGAAGTAAAAGTAGCTGCAACAACTAAAGCCAATTCATTTACAGAAACTACTGTTAGTTATGCAAACAACAAGGGTACTGTTAAAGCGCAAGGTATGATGCACATAGAAAGCTTTATGGAAACACTTCAACCTACACTTATGGGTCTTATAAAAAGTGATAATACTTACAAAACAGCAATGGGTGGTTGTACTTCAATGGCACAAGGTATGACAAATGACTACAACGCCATTTCACCTGATACAAAAATTAGAAGAACTGCTCTAAAGTACAGAAATGAAAAAAATAAACCAGATGCTACAGATACGATTGTTATGGAACGTTTTTTAGCTTCTAAAAGTTTGAAAGAACCTCTTGTTGTCGAAATGCCAAACCACTATCGTGTTTATAAAGCTTTAGATATGAAACAACCTTGTCTGGCATGTCATGGGACAAATATCTCAGAGGATTTAGGAAAAATGTTAGAAAAGAGCTATCCAAAAGATATGGCTACACACTTCAAACTTGGTGAATTCAGAGGGGCAATTGTAGCTGAAGTAAAGAAATAAAGATTATAATACTTCAAAAAACATCGGGTATGTTTTAGACATACCCTTCATAGGAAGTAACCAATGCAAGACGTAGTACAATGGCTTAAAGACCATGGTAATTTAAAAATCATAGATGAACCTTTGGATGTTGAACTAGAAATTCCTCACGTTGCCTACGTAGAAGTAAAAACTGATAACTCTCGTCCTCTTCTCTTTACAAAACCTATTAACAAAAAGAAAAATATTCAATACGACATGCCTGTTCTTATGAATATCTTTGCCAACAAAGAATTAACAGAAAAAATCTTTGAAAAACATCCTGATGATGTTGCCCAAGGTATTGATAAACTCTTAAAAATAAAACCTCCAGAAAGCTTCATGGAAAAAATAAAAATGCTTCCAGATCTCATTGCACTCAAAAATGTTTTTCCTAAACGTTCAAAAAAACAAGGTGCATGTCAAGAAGTTATCATACCTAAAGAAGAAGTAGATTTAGACAAGCTTCCAATTCTCAAAACATGGGAAGGAGATGCGAGTGCCTTTATTACCATGGGACAAGTTTATACTCAAAGCCTAGATGGTTCCATGCAAAACCTTGGAATGTACCGTCTACAACAGTATGACAAAAACCATTTAGGCATGCACTGGCAAATCCATAAAGATGCTTCTCACTTCTTTGATCAGTACCAAAAAGCTGGTAAAAAAATGCCTGTAACTGTTGCTATTGGTGGCGATCCACTCTACATTTGGTGTGGACAAGCCCCAATGCCTCATGGTATGTTTGAGATGCTTCTATATGGTTTTGTACGAGGAAGAAATGCTCAGCTGGTTAAATCTATTAGCAATGATATTCAAATTCCAAAAGACGTTGACATTGTTATAGAAGGTTTTGTGGATCCAGAGAAAATGAAAATAGAAGGACCTTTTGGTGACCATACAGGTTACTATACTTTAGAGGAACCCTACCCTGTTTTAGAAGTTGAAACCATTACCATGAAAGAAAAACCTGTTTTTCAAGCAACAGTCGTTGGGAAACCACCACT
>CACVAR010000286.1:15451-18536 GCA_902727905.1 uncultured Sulfurovum sp.
GACATTGATGAAGCTTTCATCCAAAAGTTTGGTTTATTACCATTTAACTAACAGCACTTAACTAATTTTTGGGAGCTTAGATGAAAAGAAGAGATTTTTTAACAACTTCAGCAGTTGGACTAGGGGCATTGTCACTTAATGGATGCTACCGTGAAGAGAATCGTGTAGAAAGTAAAAATGTTAATATTGCCAGAGCTAAAAAAGTCACACTAAAACTAGCGACTTCATGGCCAGCACATTTTCCTATTATGGGGACAGGCTTAGACAGCTTTGCAGCACGATGTAATGAACTTTCTGGAGGAACACTAGAGATAAAAGTCTATCCTAAAAACATACTTGTTCCTGCTCTACAAGTTTTTGACACCTGTTCAGCAGCCCAAATAGATGCCTTTCATTCAGGAGTCTATTACTGGAAAGGTAAAAACTCTGCTTTTTCCATTTTTGGTGGTATGCCCCTAGGACTAACGTCTGAAGAGATGATTACATGGATGAAGTTTGGTGGAGGGATGGAACTTTGGCGTGAACTCTATGGTAAATTTAACCTCTATCCTCTCATAGGTGGTAGTACTGGACCTCAAATGGGTGGTTGGTTTAAAAAAGAAATCAATTCTCTGGCTGACTTAAAAGGTCTCAAAATGAGAATACCGGGACTGGGTGGTGAAGTAATGCAAAAACTGGGGGTAAACCCTGTTCTCCTTCCAGCTGGAGAGATTTTCACTTCATTAGAACGTGGAACCATCGATGCCACAGAATGGGTAGGACCAGCACTCGACCAAATGATGGGATTTGATAAAGCAGCTGATTATTACTATACTGGTTGGCATGAACCGGGGTCTATTTTAGAAATCACATTTAACAAAAACCGTTGGGAAAAACTAAGTAGCGAACATCAAGCTGTTATTACAGCTGCTTCTGAAGAGATGACAGGTACGATGGTTCAAGAGTTCCGTTATAAAAATGCCAAAGCACTCAAAGAATTGCATCAAAATGTACAAATCAAAACTTTTCCAAAAGAGATAATGGATGCAGCTAAAATAGCCTTAGGAGAAGTACTTGAAAATGAATCAAAGAAAAATGAAGATTTTAAAAGAGTACTGAAAAGCTATACTGAGTTTAGTCAACTCAATAAACCTTGGGATGATATTAGTACGAAAAACTTTTTAAACATTAGAACTTAGACTTAAAAGCGTGTTAAGATTATCTTAACATTCTTTTAAAAGCATCTAATAAACTGCCAAGTATCCCTTTTGGTCGCGTAAGTTCTTTGATAAATTCATTATAGTTTAGATTATTGTCTTCTAAATAGGCTTCAACATAGGCTAAAGACTTTTCCATCCCATGTTTCTTTTCAATAGAAACCATCGTTGCATACAACTCTTCTATTTTATCTATAACATCTTGAGGAGCAGCACGTCTAAATGCTGTTAATGCGATAATATTCCCATTTGTATCTTTTTTAGCTTCAAGGTCAGCAATAACCCAATAATACCTTCCATCTTTAGCTAAGTTCTTAATCACACCAGAAATAGGATTACCAGCTAAAAGTGTTTTCCAGACTAAGAAGAAAACAGCTTTTGGCATATCTGGATGGCGTAGTATATTATGGTTTTCACCAACTAATTCAGCTTCAGTATAGCCAGAAATTTCTGAGAAGTTTTTATTGGTAAAAATAATCTTCCCTTTTAAGTCTGTCTTACTTACAATAAATTTTTTTCTTGAAAACTTTATCTCTTCATCTAATACAATAGGTCGATATATCATTAAAATCCTTCTTTGTAATTAAACTAATTATAATAAAAAAAACTAAATAAGAATTGATTTACATCAACTACCAAGGTCTATTTTCTTTTATATACCCTTCATTAATTAAATCATACGCCTTAGAGGAAAATGTTCGCTTAGAATCACTCTCATCATTGGACTGCAAAACTTTGACGGTAGCATTTTTTGACTTTTTATTACCTGTACCACCTGAAGCACCTATGGACTCACTCTTTTGACTACTCTCCTTGGACACTTCTGTCTCTACATTTTCATTTTTGACACTTGACTTTTGGGCTGAAGAAGGATTTGTATAACCTACTTTAAAAGCATTATCCTCTAACCTACTAAGCACTACTTCTAAATTATGCAAAGCATCTTTATCCTCACCCAACTGTAGTGCTTTCACATAATAGTTTTTTGCTTTATCCCAATAAAGCAGTTTCGCTTCGCAATTTCCTAATTCATAAAAAACTTGCTGTTTTACTTGTACACTTGAACTCTTTATGGCTTGTAAAATAGACTTAGCAGCTTGATATTTTTCTTGTCTATAAAAAATATGTGCAAGTAATAACTCTGCCTCTAAGTTCCTATTTTTTATCTTATAAACATACTTTTGACTCTCTACATATGCCTCATCTTCATAATGAGCATAAGCACGTTGTAAATAGTAATGATCTAAAAATCCCCATGAACCTTGTTTGACTTCTATTTTCTTTACACCCTCACCCCATGTTTCTCTACTCACAAGTTCCTCTGCTTGTACACTAACTCCTAACAAAAGTAAAAGTGCCAAAAGTTTTTTAGAAAACCTTGTTACAGAAAAGAAAAATAACACAAGTGCCAAAGCAAGAGGAATAAAAGCCAACTCAAAATACTCCCTACTCTCTTTCTCTAAACCCTCCATGTCAACTTCTTGTGACTCCAACCACGCTTCTATGCTTTCTACTGTACTCTTAATGGTGGAAAACTCTATAAACACACCTCCACTCTGCTCAGCTAAGGTTTTTAACGAACTATTAAGCCTCGAAACAACAATCTTACTCTCTTTGTCTTGTAAAAGTGTGCCATCTTGTTGTAGAACCGAAGCGCCTTGATAGGTTCCCATACCTATGGCTAGTATCTTAATCTTTTCGCGTTGTATAAATGCTATTAACTCTTCATCTAAAACCTCATCACCACCATCGGTAAAGAGTATGACTTTTTTTTCAGGAGATTTAAATTTAGCTACCTTTTCAAACAGTTTTTTAAGGTCTGTTCCTTTGGTTAAGATATGTTCAGACTTCATATTGTCTAAAGCCAACTTTACTAAGTCATGGTCAGT
>CACVAR010000287.1 GCA_902727905.1 uncultured Sulfurovum sp.
TTCACAAGAGGTAAATAGTAAAGTAATAATTATCATAAGTATTAGGCGTATTCTCATTTAACTATTATAACCAAAAACTTAATAAAAAAGGAATATAATAAATTAAGAAGGATTCTTCTTAATTTTAAATGATGAAAGGATTTAAAATGCCAAAATATGAACAATTAAAAGAAGCCATTGAAGCCTCAGAGACTTTAACAACTGATGAAAAAACACAAAGTGTCAAACACATTGAAGAGTGGGTCACTGAAGATCGAGCTTTTGGACTTATCTATGATGAGTTGGTAGAGGTAAACATTGCCTTTAAAGAGATATTCCGAGAACTGGGTTTAGTCTAAATAGTCAGAACTTTTTGCTACAATTCCACTAATATTATTTTTACTTAAATTGCGTCGGCTAAAAACAGTAAAATCTAAGGGCAAAAATTGGCAACAAGTTCAGAAACAATTCACAAATTACTAGAAGAACGCATCTTAGTAGTTGACGGTGCTACAGGTACACAGATACAAAATTTAGAAATCCCCCAAGCAGCATGGTTAGATGACAAAGGGGTCGATCAAGAAGGTTGTAACGAACTTCTGAACGCAACAGCTCCTGAGCTTATGAGAGAAGTACATTATGCTTATGCAAAAGCTGGTGCAGATATTATCAAAACCAATACTTTTGGAACCATGCCGTGGGTACTGGATGAGTACCAAATGGGTGAGCGATGTTATGAACTCTCTAAAAAAGGGGCAGAGATTGTTAAAGATGTTTGTAATCAATTTTCTACGCTTGAAAAACCACGATTTGTTTTAGGTTCAATTGGTCCAGGAACTAAACTTCCCTCATTAGGACATATTCATTATGATGAGATGTTTGAAGGGTACAAAGAGACAGCTCTTGGACTCATAGATGGTGGTTGTGACATTTTTATGTTAGAAACTTGTCAAGACCCATTGCAGATAAAAGCAGCTCTACATGGTTGTGAAGTAGCCAACGCTGAACGTGGCATAAAACTTCCTGTTATGGTTTCAGTAACCATTGAGCTAAGTGGAACCATGCTTATTGGTACGGATGCTGCGACGATTGTAACGATTTTAGAGCCTTTTGATATTTTGTCATTAGGGTTTAACTGTGGTACAGGACCAGACCAAGTTAAGAAACACCTCAAAACACTAAGTGAGCTTTGTAATATCCCTATCTCGGTTCATGCCAATGCTGGACTGCCTCAAAACAGAGGAGGGTACACTTACTACCCAATGGGACCAGATGAGTTTACTGCCAAACAGTTAGAGTTTACTAAATTTGATGGGGTTGCCTTTTTAGGTGGATGTTGTGGTACGACCCCTCAACACATTCATGCCTTACAAAAAGCTGTTAAAGGACTAAAACCTAGAAAACCTACAGGCAGCATAGAACCAAGTATTGCTTCACTTTTTAACACCACTGAACTTTTCCAAGAACCAGCACCTTTACTCATTGGTGAGCGTTCTAACTCGACAGGTTCTAAAGCTTTTAGAGAACTCATTATTGCTTCTGATTATGAAGGAACCTTAACCGTAGGTCAAGCCCAAGTACGAGATGGAGCGCATTGTTTGGATGTGAACGTTGAGTTTGCAGGGCGTGATGGGGCTAAAGACATGCGTGCCATTATGGAGCTTTACAATCAAAAGATTCCGTTACCACTTATGCCAGATGCTACGCGTGTTCATACCATGGAAGAGGGGTTAAAGTGTATTGGTGGTAAGCCAATTATTAACTCGGTCAACCTAGAAGATGGTGAAGAGAAGTTTCATGCTATTTGTAAGTTAGCAAAAAAGTATGGTTGTGCTTTAGTTTGTCTGACCATTGATGAAATAGGAATGGCAAAGACCAAAGAAGATAAAGTAGCCCAAGCTGAACGTATGTATGACATGGCTGTTAATGGTCACGGCATCGACCCACGAAACCTTGTGTTTGATATGCTGACCTTTACTGTTGGTTCGGGTGATTTGGAGTACCGTGATGCTGCCATTCAAACGCTTGAAGCCATTCGTGAGTTACACATAAGACACCCTGAAGTAGGTTCTACACTTGGGCTTTCAAACATCTCATTTGGTTTAGATGTTCATGCACGTCGTTTCTTGAACTCGGTATTTTTACACCATTGTCTCCAAGCTGGATTAACCACGGTTATTATTAACGTGAAGCACATTGTGCCTATGGCAAAAATGTCCGATGCTGACCGTGAGATTTGTGAAGAGTTACTGTTCAATCCTGATGATCAATCACTCTTTAAGTTCATAGAACACTTTTCAGATGTGAAGATAGAGGATGAGGGAGCAGATGAAGCCTACGAAGCCATGAGCAATGAAGAGAAGATCGCAAAACTTCTTTTAGATGGTGACAAAGAGCGAATGATTCCTTTAGTAGAAGAGGCTCGTCATGAGATTCACCCAGATACCATTGTTAATGAAATACTCATTGATGCCATGAAAGTGGTAGGGGAACTCTTTGGTTCAGGGCAGATGCAGTTGCCATTTGTACTTCAGAGTGCTGAGACCATGAAAACGACGGTTGACTACTTGAATCCACACCTTACGAAACAAGAAAAAGAGACGGATACAACTTTGGTCATTGGTACGGTTAAAGGGGATGTTCATGATGTTGGTAAAAACTTGGTGGACATCATCTTGTCGAACAATGGATTTAAAGTCATTAACGTGGGAATTAAAACAGACTTAGAGACCTACTTAGAAGCACACAAAGAAAACAATGTACAAGCCATTGGTATGTCAGGACTCTTGGTTAAGTCAACGGCTGTGATGAAAGACAACCTTGAAACCATGGCAGAGATGGGGATGGAGATTCCTGTATTGCTTGGTGGGGCAGCGTTAACACGTAGTTTTGTGGATGATTTTTGTCGACCTATTTATAAAGGTCCTATTTTTTATTGTCGTGATGCTTTTGATGGGGTCATTGCGATGAGTCGAATTGAAAAGTACAATGAAGACAACGCTGTTGGTTTAGACACACGAATGGCTGGGGATATGAATGAGCGAGTGACCAAAGAAGTAAAAGAAGTCATCATCCCTCCTTTTGAAGAGATAAAACAGCCTGAACAAGTGGCTGTACCAACACCACCTTTTTGGGGTAGACGAGTGCTTCAAAAAGATGACTTAGACATGAACACAATTTTTGACTGGGTAAATCAAAAGACCGTTATCAAAATGCATTGGGGTTATAAACGTGCTAAAATGGGGAAAGAAGAGTATGAAAAACTACTTGAAAAAGATGTTTATCCTGCGTATGAGCGTTTAAAAAGAGAGTTTATAGAGAAAGATCTGTTTGACCCAACCATTATCTACGGTTACTACCCTTGTCGTTCAAATGATCAAGAGTTGTACCTTTTTGATGAAGCAGAGGGCTGGAATGTGGATGCCAATGCTTCAACAGAAACCTTTGATGAGGTAAAAGAGAGACATACGGTTAAGTTTGACTTCCCAAGACAAAGAAAAAAACCACACAGAGCCTTAAGTGACTTCTTTAGACATGACCGACATGATGTCATAGCTTTAACGTGTGTATCTGCTGGTGAAAAATTCTCAGCTTATGAAAAAGAGCTTTACGATGCTGGTAAATACTTAGAGTACAACATGGTGCATGGTTTCTCCGTTGAGTTAGCCGAAGCCTTAGCTGAAGTAGTACATAAACAAATACGTATGGACTTAGACATTC
>CACVAR010000288.1 GCA_902727905.1 uncultured Sulfurovum sp.
TTTCAAACGCATCGTAGCATCCAATGCAGAAAGAGGTTCATCAAGCAATAAAAGTTTTGGTCGATTCATCAATGCTCTACAAAGTGAAACACGTTGTTTTTGTCCACCTGAAAGCGTAGAGGGTAAACGCTTTTTCAAAGAACTTAACTCTGTAACTTCCAGTAAATATTTGGCTAACTTTCTATCATCTTTTACAAAGAGTAGATTCTCTTCTACTGTCATGTTTTCAAAGAGAGCATAGTCTTGAAAGACAAACCCAATGTTTCTTTGTTGAGGAGCTAACGCTTTATTGCCCTCTAACCATTGCTCTTGACGAATCTGAATACTTCCTTCAGCCTCTTCCAATCCAGCTAAAATTCGTAAAAGTGTTGTTTTCCCCGAACCACTTTGCCCTGAAATGGCAACAAACTCTCCTTGTTTAATAGAACAAGTTATATTCAAGTCCATTATGCCATCTGCACCATGAAGCTGTTTTCTTATATCTACTCGTAGCACTATTTAAATCCACCTATACGTTTTTGAGTATGATTAAAGACATATACAGTCATCAGTACCACAAAACTGATAAGCAACATAATTGCTGAGTAAATATGTGCTGTACCGTAATCCATCACCTCCACCATCTCATAAATAGCAATCGCAGCCACCTTTGTCTCTCCAGGAATACTTCCACCTATCATCAAAATCACCCCAAACTCACCAACTGTATGTGCAAAGGTAATAATCAGTGCTGTAAGCAGTGCTGGTTTTATATTTGGCAATGCCACTTTAAACAATGTCACAAGCTTACTTTTACCTGCTATATAAGAAGCTTCCAACATATTTTTATTCAAACTCTCAAATCCACCTTGTAGTGGCTGCACCATAAAAGGCAAAGAGTAAAAACAAGAAGCTATCACCAAACCTGTAAAAGTAAAATTTAAATCAACCTCTGCAAAAACCACCAAAATATAAAAGCCCAAAACAGAAGGAGGTAAAACGATGGGCATGGCTGTTATCGCTTCAATAAATGGTTTTACTTTTGATTTTGTTTGAGATAAGTACCATGCAAAGGGTAGACTTAAAAGAAATAGGATGATGGTTGTTATTCCTGCTAATTTGAAAGATAGAATAAATGGGGTTAGGTCTAAGGTTTTTAGGGTTTCTAGCATTTTTAATCACCCAAATTTTCTTCTTCATTCAAGTACATTAAACATAAATCAATTAAAGACATCATTCTAAAAAAGAAATAGTTAATATGCTTAGAGCTTAATTCAGCTTTATCAGTCTCATGATGACGAATACGATAATTATTCCCAATTTTTGTTAAATTTTTAAATTCATTTTCAATAAATTCTTCATCAAAATTTTCAGAAATTCTTTTCAAAACTTTTTCTACAGATTGCTTTTTCTTCTTTCCACTATCAAAATAAGTTTTTAATCGTTCAAAAGCATCCCAAAGTTTTTCCAACCCAACTTGTTTATCATTAGATAAAAATCTTTCTTTTGATTCTTCAATAAGTTTATTTAATTCTTTATCTTTTGTATTTGCTTTACTATCAAATAACAGTTCTATATTCACATTCATATCTAACACATTTGATAAGTCAAAAGGCTTATTAGCTACTATAGAATTTTTAATGAACCCTGTAAACTCTTTTTTTGCTTTATTAAAAAAAGCATCAATATTTATTTCTTCTTCCTTATTTTCTATTTCCATATTATGTTGATTTATATGATCTATATAATATTTTTTTCTAAAAAGTCCATTGGATAATAAGCTATGAATTTCTATAATATTTAATTCTTCTAATCTTTCCTTCACCCATTCTTTTCTTGTTTCACCATTATGAGTAAAACTATATCCTAAACTCTGAAAAAAATTAGTTAAATAATATGATGACCGATAAGGGAAATATACATTATCCCCTGTAATCATTTTTGCTAATTCTAATTCAAAATCAATATTTCCTTCTCGTGCTTTTAAAAGTTTTTCTTTTTCAATATTTCCTTTGTTTTTCTTTTTATTTATATTATGTTTAAAATACATATCTCTTAAAATAGTTTTTAATTTAGGGTAAGTTTTATAATTTAAACTCTCTATTCTCTTTGTTTTAACTTGATAACTACCTTCTAATTTAAAAATTATTTTATTCTTCCAATCATTAAAATATTCAACTGTGTCAAATGAATAAACATCCCAAACTTCATCTAGTTCCTTACTCATTTCTTTTAAAAAAGTCATCAATTCTTGATTTCTCATATTTTATTCTTCTCCATTCAACATATAATAAGTACTACGCCCAGCCCCAACACGCTGAATCAATCCCCTATCTATCAACTCATTAAACAACTCTTTTATCTTAGTCTCCCCCATCTTTAAAATACCAGTAGCCTCTTTTCTAGTAATTCTTCTATTTTCTTCTAAATATTCTAAAATTATTCGGTCGTATTCGGTCGTAATCGGTTGTAATCGGTCGTTTCCGATATTATCCGACGGTTTTCCAACACTAATCGGTCGATAAAAAACAGCCTCAATAAATGACCCTTTCTCTCTTAACTCAAACTTCACACCCTTTTCATCACAACTTTTTCTAACTTTTCCCACACCACTTCCCCAACTCTCTATAAAATTTAACTCTTTAAAAAGATGGGCTACCACTTTGTTTCGAAGCTCACTTCGACCATTACTAATCTCATCTATCGTTAAGCCATTTACAAAACCACCAACCGATATTATCTCAACAATGTCATCATAGATTGCTATTTTTATGTCAGAATTTCGAGTGTAGTCTCTATGAATAATGGCATTTAAAACAATCTCCCTAAGAGCTAAAAGAGGAATCTCATACTCTTCAACTCTTCTCATTCCTTCTATCTTAGCATTGAGATGTAGATGATTTTGTAAGAACTTAATGGACTCTTCTAACACATAAAAAAGATTTCCTGCAAACTCTTTTTTATCTATAAAAGTTTCCATCGTAATACCTTTAAACCTTGCACACTTAATGACTACATTATCAAATCTTCCAAGGATTATCGCCAAAGCATTGCTAGCCATAAATTTGCCATTTAGCTCCTTGATTAGTTTCATATTTGTTAGTTTTTCAAAATCACAATTTTTATCAATCTTTTCAAACTCTTTATAGATGATATCTAGGTCAAATGTATCTAAAGGGTAGTCAAAGTTTTCCTCTTCATCAAAACTTATATTACGTCTTTGTCGCTCTAAGTCAATAATATTATCAAAACTAGCTTTTCTATTGGTCGCACCAACTCTTATATACGTTCCATTGTTCTTACCCTCTTTTTTAAGATAATAGGGTAGTAAATTGCCTCTAAAAACTTCTATAACTAAAAGTAACTTTCCCTTTAAATTCAGCGTGTATATTTCAGATAAAATATTGGGATAACAGCTATCAAAAATAAGCGATGAAATTTTATCTTGAAGCTCAAAGATATTTTCTTCATCAATGCCTATAACTTCTCTATCATCACTTATCCCAATAATAAGCTTTCCACCAGAAGTATTTGAAAAGGAGATAATAGTTTTTACGATACTTTCATTTTTTGGGAGTTGTTCTTTAAATTCTACTTGTTTGTTTTCACCATTACTTATTAACTCTTTTAAATTCATTATATTCTCCTAATAATTATAAAACTTACCCTAACATCTCTAAACATCCAAAATACCTAAACCTATTCA
>CACVAR010000289.1 GCA_902727905.1 uncultured Sulfurovum sp.
GTTCTTATAAACTTGCGATAGAAGATGCACAAGTTTTAGTTAATTTAGACAGTAACTTTGACGGTCAAGTCACATGGCAAGAGATTAAGAAACAAGAATCATATTTAGCCAATAGTATTAAAAGTAACTTGAGTATTAAAAACAGTGATGAAATGTGTTCTTTAACTTTAAAACCCATGCACTTAGAGAAGTTAAAGTCTAATACCTATTTACATTTTGGATTTGTCTCTAGGTGTTTAGACTCAGTGGAAACACTTAATTTAAACTATACTTTACTGTTTAACAAAGACAGTTTACATAAAGCCTATGTCAATATAGAAGCGAATGATAAGACGCATAATATCTTGTTCACAGAAGATGAACTCTCTGCTGTAGTTGACTTGAAAGCGTCTTCTCTTTGGGAGACTTTTATTGAGTTTATAGAACAAGGGATAATTCATATTTTTATAGGTATTGACCATATATTATTTTTAGTTGCATTGTTATTGCCTTCTGTACTTTTTTTACATCAAGGAAAATGGAGAGCAAACAGTTCATTTAAAAACACTTTTGTGAATGTTTTAAAGGTTGTGACAGCTTTTACCATAGCACATTCTATTACTTTAACCTTGACTATTTTTGGGTTTATTTCATTACCTTCATGGGTAGTCGAGTCTTTTATTGCTTTCTCAGTAATATTAGCTGCTATCAATAACCTTACAGGAACCATTGAAAAACGTTTATGGGTACTTGTCTTTGTCTTTGGGCTTATTCATGGTATGGGTTTTGCTTCTGTTTTACTGGATTTAGAGTTAGATCAGAGTGCCTTAGCCATTTCTCTTTTAGGCTTTAATATCGGGGTAGAACTGGGGCAGATAGCCATTGTGAGTTTACTTGTACCACTAATCTTTTTTCTTAGAAAAGCTAAGTGGTATGTACCTTTTGTCTTATATTTTGGTTCATTTCTTATTGTTCTTGTGAGTGCTGTTTGGTTATATGACAGAGTCACGCAAGGACTAGCTGTATAAAGTAGCTTTAATAGAGAATTTTTAAATAACACTCAAAAGATTGCTTATGAGAAGTGTTTACCTTTTATGGATATTCTAAGTTTCTTCTATTATTTTATCTCTACTTGATATAATCTAAACATCTACAGGAAATAGGGAAAAAGAATGTCAGGTGTCAATACAAAACTCGATAAAGCCATGCCAACACTCGAACGTTTGGCAAAAATCAAAAAGCTCTTTTCATCGTCTACGACTTTTTGGACGGTTACACGTATACTCATGCCATTTTTGGTTTCACAGTTAATTGCTTTGGCTTGGAATGAAAAATTGTCAGCTGTTGTTATGAGCTTGGTTAAAGATATGCCAAGCTGGGTTCAAAGTATTGCTGAGCTTTTGGTGATGTATTTTGAAAAAGGTGGTGATTGGTTATTTGTTTGGGTTATACTCTTTGTCATTGTGTTAATGGTTTTTGTAAAACTCATAGACAAAGAAGAGAGAACTAAACATGGTTTTTTCTTTTTGGCTGGGTTTGTATTGTTTTTTACTTCTATACTTCTCTTTGTATTACCTATGCAGTCTAGTAAACTTGATAAGATACAAAAAACCAATGAAGAGATATTAAAAGACAAAACGACTGAAAACTATCTTGTACAAAGAATCAAGCAATTAGAATCCCAACTCTTACAATCCAGTTCAAATGAAGAGATAGAACGCTTAGTTGATGAAGTAAGTAGTTTAAAGTTAGAACTCTTAGCATTACAAATTAACGATAAAGTGATTGATGAAGCTCAAGTTATTATAAAAACAGAAGCTAAAGAGGGTGTACCTAAAGCATTAGAACTTATAGAAAAAAGTAATCCAAAAAGTCAAATAGTAAAACTACGTGAGCAAATGCAAAAACAAGCAAAAATTTCACGTTATAAAGCAAGTTTATATGAGTGGGTACATCAGTGGGAAAAAGCAGATAGTGCGTACCTTGAAGCCATAGAGTTTACTCCGAATTATGACAACTATTTTGATTATGCTTATTTTTCACAGGTGTACCGAGCAGATTTTCAACAAGCAGATAAATTTTATAGAATGGCTTTAAATAAGACAGAGTCATTAAGTAGTAGAGCAACTATTTTCAATAACTTAGGACTTTTTCATTCAAAAGATAGCACAAAACGTGCCGAAGCCTTGGCGATGTATGAAGAGGCATTGAAGATATACAGAGCCTTAGTCAAAGAGAATTCCAAAGTCTATTTGCCTTATGTGGCAGGAAGTTTAAATAATTTAGGACTTTTTCATTCAAAAGATAGCACAAAACGTGCTGAAGCTTTGGCGATGTATGAAGAGGCATTGAAGATATACAGAGCCTTAGCCAAAGAGAATCCCAAAGTCTATTTGCCTTATGTAGCAAGCAGTTTAAATAATTTAGGAGCTTTTCATTCAGATGATAGCACAAAACGTACTGAAGCTTTGGCGATGTATAAAGAGGCATTGGAGGTACGAAGAGCCTTAGCCAAAGAGAATCCCAAAGTCTATTTGCCTTATGTGGCAGGAAGTTTAAATAATTTAGGACTTTTTCATTCAAAAGATAGCACAAAACGTGCTGAAGCTTTGGCGATGTATGAAGAGGCATTGAAGATATACAGAGCCTTAGCCAAAGAGAATCCCAAAGTCTATTTGCCTTATGTGGCAGGAAGTGTAAATAATTTAGGACTTTTTCATTCAAAAGATAGCACAAAACGTGCTGAAGCTTTGGCGATGTATGAAGAGGCATTGGAGGTACGAAGAGCCTTAGCCAAAGAGAATCCCAAAGTCTATTTACCTGATGTCGCAATGAGTTTAAATAACTTAGGACTTTTTCATTCAGATGATAGCACAAAACGTGCCGAAGCCTTGGCGATGTATGAAGAGGCATTGGAGGTACGAAGAGCCTTGGCCAAAGAGAATCCCAAAGTCTATTTACCTGATGTCGCAATGAGTTTAAATAATTTAGGAATTTTTCATTCAGATGATAGCACAAAACGTGCCGAAGCCTTGGCGATGTATGAAGAGGCATTGAAGATATACAGAGCCTTAGCAAAAGAGAACCCTAAAGTCTATGGTCGGGAGTGTGCAACTACTTTGGTAATGGGTGTTTATTCATTTGGGGCGAATAAAGAGCAGTTAGGTGAAGCTTTACGATTACTTGAACCTTACCCTGACAATTATGGAAATGTAGGTGGGTTACGTCAAATGATTTTGCAGTTAAAAGAAGCAAGGTAGGTTCGATTTTATCGAACACTTTTTATTCAAGACATTATTATAAGTCCGATGAAATCGAACCTACGGAGTTACTGAACTTTTATCTTCATCAAATCCTCAGCCCAAATAATATTGCCTTTGTAATTCTCTCGAATAAGCTTTAAACTCTCTTCTTCTGAGTCATAAGTACGTTTCATTCGGTGTGAGAGTACAAGGTTTTTAACTTCTGCTTTTGCAGCCACTTCACCAATGCGTTTTGGGGTAATGTGCAGTTGTTTGGCATAGTGACCAGCATGTTGAGCTATGGCATGATGAACAACTAAGTAGTCTACTTTGTGGGCTAGGTTAATGAGTTTTTCACTCTTAGCAGAAGTGTCACCTGCAAAAACGATTTTTTTGTCACCAATACTTAAACAGTAGGCAAGAGCAGGAATCTGTGCATGTTTAACCCCTGCCA
>CACVAR010000290.1 GCA_902727905.1 uncultured Sulfurovum sp.
AACATAAATAAAATAGACTTTATGGTTTTTTTCTTGAATTTTTTAAGTTAAATTTCTTCTTTAAATAATATAAAATAAGGGAGTATTTATAGACATTTTTTGTCTTTATGTTGTTATTTAATGCTTAATATTCTTTAGTTAAAATAATTAAATTAAATAAAAATAAATTATATTAAATAGAGAAAAAATGAATTATCATTATGTAGAGGTAAAAATAAAAACAGAGTGTAAACCCTCATATTTCATAGGTTCTATGATAAGAGGGGCAATGGGTTATGCCCTTAAAGAAGTAACTTGCATTAATCCCTCATATAAATGCGAAGGCTGCTTTACTCAAAGCTCATGTCTTTATTATAAGTTCTATGAAGAACAAAATAGTTTTCATCAATATCGTTTTAACATAGAGCTAGGCTCAGGTAAGTTTAATTTTGGACTTTATCTTTTTGTTGATGCTTGTGATGAACTTTCTTATGTCTTAAATGCTTTAGAAATTGTACTAACTCAAAATGGACTAACAAAACATAATTATAAATTTTCAAATATAGAGTTTTTTCTTAACGGAGAGCGTATTTATGGAAAAAATGAATTTAAGCCTTCAAGTATGCCATCAAAAGAATTTTCAGTAGAGAGTTTTTCTCCCAATGTTAAGATAAAGCTACTTACACCTCTTAGAATTAAAAGAAATAATGATTTTTTAAAAACAAATGTAGATTTAGAAGATATTTTACGTTCTATTTATCAAAAAGAACAAGAATATGACACAGGTAAAAGAGCCTATAAACTAGATTATACACCAAGCTACACAACTACGGTCAAAGCACTCACACATAAAATATTGTTAAGAAAAAGCAACAAACAAAATAAAAGAATGAATATGGATGGAATAATAGGTGAAATAGCAGTTATGGGACTAGATGAACGAAGTTATAGGCTTTTAAAGCTAGGAGAAATAATTGGTGTAGGTAAACAAACAGTTATGGGGCTTGGAAGGATTGAAGTTCAGCATATTTAATGACTTGTAGAGTGCTGTTTTTATTGAAATGTATCCCTTTGGGATAACGCACCATTGACAAAGATGGCATAAAAAAGAGTATCTGCCAAAAGGCTTAATAAAATTTAAAAGAAGGGAAAAAAATGGGAAAATATTTATACGGTGCATCGGTACAAGGAATTCAAGATTTTATTTTTAAGACGAATAAACTTCAGGAGATAGTTGGTGCAAGTGAGATAGTAAAGGGAATTGAAAAACTTTTTATTGACAATTATGAAGCAGAGGATATTTTATTAAATGCAGCTGGAAATATAAAAGCAGTTTTTACAGAAGATGAGTGTAGAAAGGTAGTTTTAGAATTTCCAAAGCGTATGATGCAGTCTGCTTATGGCATAACACTCTCTCAAGCTGTTGTTGAAATAGTGGGTAAAAAACCAACTCAAGATGAAATTAACTTGTTGGAACAACGTTTAAAAGTTCAAAGAAATAGGGTTTCTATTCCTTTAGATTTGAGCTTGAATATTATGGCGTTAAATCCGAGTACAGCTAAACCTGTAGTAGCTTATAGAACGATACAGAAGAAATCTACTCCAGTAGATAGGGCAACAGAACAAAAGATAGAAGCCAATAATAATTTTTTTCAAAAGAACCCACATTTAAAAGAGTTTAAAAATCTGTCAGAAATGTCTAATGCTAAAAATAAAATAGCAGTTATTCATGCAGATGGGAATGGCTTAGGTATGTTGATACCTCAACTACATAAACAGGGAAAAAAACTTAGTGAGTTTTCTAAAGCATTGGACTTGGCTACTAAAAGTGCATTTGAAAAAGCTAAGAGTGATGATATGAGCATAAGAGATGTCATCTTAGGTGGAGATGACATGGTTGTTATATGTAATGCCAATGATGCTTTAACTTTTACAAAAAACTTTTTACTCTATTTTGAAGAAGAGACTGAAAAAGAGTTAGGTTCTAAACTTACAGCTTGTGCCGGAATAGCGTATATGAATGAAAAGTACCCCTTTCATTACGCTATAGCTTTAGCAGAAGAGCTTTGTTCTGCTACGAAAAAACATGCTAAGAAGATAAATGAAAGTTTAGCCCCATCTTCTCTTATGTTTCATAATATACAGAGTTCAAACTTCCAATCATGGAGTAAATTTGTAGACGATGAACTGACCATTAAGAATGATAAACAGGAAATTCGTTGTGATTTTGGACCTTATTATTTAGATGAGGAAAATGAAGTCAAGATAGGAGACTTTATAAATACACTTGAAGCATATAGGTGTGATGGCTCCCCTATTTCTCGGCTTAGAATGTGGATGGGTGAACTTTATAAGAGTCATCAATATGCTTCTGTTATGTTAGCGCGTATTAATGATATGGCAGAAAAAAGCGCTGACTGGAAGAGTTGTATTATGGAGAAAAACCTTCAAAGGTTTAATCGAGAGTTATCGAATGAGACCTTAATTATAAAAAAAGATGGATATGACAAAACACCCATTTATGATGTGCTACAAATTTTATCAGCTACGGAGGCAAAATAGTGAGAATACAATACAAAATAGAATTTTTAGATTATTGGCATTTGAGTTCAGGACTGAGTGCTGGAACAAAGCTTGACGCTTCGGTGGTAAAAGATGAAGATGGTATTCCTTTTGCAGCAGGTAAAACCATTAAAGGTTTGGCTAGAGAGATGGCAGAACTTTTAGAGGATGAACCTTTTGTCGAAAAATGTTTTGGTTCTTCAGGAGTTAATATGGGCACATGTTATTTTTCAAATGCTTCTGTACTCGTAGGTGTTAAAGAACAGATAATTACCAATAGTTTACAGGAGAATCTTTATGCTGAGATTGCTTCAACAAAAATTGAAAATGGTATGGCAGTTGACCACTCTTTACGAGAGACAGAGGTAGTAATACCTATTACTCTTTATGGTGAAATAGATAATGTACCTCAAGTGTATGAGGAGCAGATGACTAAGAGCCTAAAAATGATAAAACGAATGGGTTTAAACCGTAACCGTGGTTTAGGTAGATGTAGCATTAAAATGGAGGGTTAGCAGTGAATGAATTAATATTTCAAGTAGAGTTCTTAAGTGAAGTTGTACTTCCTTCAACTTCTAACACTGAAGGTAATATAGATAGTTTAGATTTTATCCCAGGCTCTAATTTTTTGGGAATGGTCGCTAAGGCTTATGATGATTTTGATGATAGTTTTAAAGTTTTTCATAGTGGAAGTGTTTGTTTTGGAGATGCTACACTCTTACATAAGGGTGAAGAGACGTTTAAAATGCCTTTAAGCTTTTTTCATGAAAAATTGGATGATAGTACGCTTGTAAATCACCATCTGATTACTGATTTTAGTAAGTTTACACAACTTAAACAGAAGAGAAAAGGGTTTATTACTAGGGATTTGGAAGAGCTAAGTTTTAAAAATAACTATGCTCAAAAGTCTGCTTATAGTAAAGAGCATAGGCGTAGTAAAGATGGTTCAATGTACGGTTATAGTTCTATGCCAAAAGGTCTCTTTTGGCAGTTTGTTGTGAAATATGATGGACTATCAACTAATGACATAGAAGGTATAAAAAACAACCTTGTTGGTAAAAAACGTTTGGGAAAATCAAAGTCATCACAATATGGACAAATAGAAATAAGTGAAACAAGAAAAGCTATTACT
>CACVAR010000291.1 GCA_902727905.1 uncultured Sulfurovum sp.
TGGATTGATTATTCGGCTTATTTGAGCTGGGATAATATGATTCTTTATATCCAAAAAATATTTAATAATTATGGTAAACATTATAGGATAAACTTTTCTTAGTGTTTCATTCTTGTTGGGTACTTACCATCAAATAGACTTAGGACATTCATTGGTTTATACCTTTAGTAATTAAGTGCCAAATTATAGTAAAATTATAGTTTTTTGCTTTATATGAGCTACAACAACTTTTAGCTATAATTCCAGCAATATTTAGATAAGGCATGACTATAATGGAATTTAAAGATACACTATTACTCCCAAAAACGAAGTTTCCAATGAGAGGAAACTTACCGAACAATGAGCCAAAACGTTATCAAAAATGGTACGATGATGGTATGTATGAGCAGATGAAGACAAAACGTGAGGGAGCAGAAATGTTTACCCTTCATGATGGTCCTCCTTATGCAAATGGTGATATTCATATTGGTCATGCTTTGAATAAAACACTAAAAGACATTATTTTAAAATACAACTATTTTCAAGGTAAATCAGTAAGAATGATTCCGGGTTGGGACTGTCATGGTCTTCCAATTGAGCAAAAAGTTGAAGATAAAATGGGTACGGCTAAAAAAGAGACTCTTTCGGTATCAAAATTTAGAGAAATTTGTAGAATCACAGCTGAAAAAGCCGTTACTGGTCAGAAAAAAGGTTTTAAACAATTAGGAATCATGGCTGATTGGGAAAATCCTTATATTACCATGGACTTTAAATTTGAAGCAAATATCTACAGAACTCTTTGTGAAGTAGCCAAAAAAGGTCTTTTGGTTGAGCGTCATAAACCTATTTTCTGGTCATGGGCTGCTAGAACTGCCTTGGCTGATGCAGAAGTAGAGTACGAAGACAAAGAAGACTATACATTGTATGTCAATTTTGAACTTTCTGACATGGCGAAAGAAAAACTTGACATTCATAGTGATGCTGGTGTGGTTATCTGGACAACAACACCTTGGACACTTCCTTCAAACACAGGTATCGCACTGAATCCTGAAGAGATGTATGTCTTAACAGATGATGGACACATTGTTGCAGAAGCACGTTATGATGAAATGATAAAACAAGAAGTTGTTTCAGGTCATGCAAGTCGAAAAATTGCAGCCACTGAACTGGATGGAATGTTAGCACTCAATCCACTTAATGGTAGAAGTTCAAAAATTGTTCTTGGTGATCACGTTCTTATGGATGGTGGTACAGGGTGTGTTCATACAGCTCCTGGGCATGGTGAAGATGACTACAAAGTAGGACTTAAAAATGGTCTGGAAGTACTTATGCCAGTTGATGAGCGTGGTTGTTATGATGAGTCTGTAAAAGGTTTAAACTTACTTCCAAATGCAGATGATTTTGTGGGAATGCATATTTTCAAAGCCAATGAGCCTATTTTAGAGCTTCTTGGTGACTCTTTACTTAAAGTAGGGAAGTTTACGCACTCGTACCCACACTGTTGGAGAACGAAAAAGCCACTTATTTACAGAGCAACGAACCAATGGTTCATCTCGGTAGATGACAAGCCAAGTGGATCAGAAGAGACGCTTAGAGAAGCAGCTCTTTCTTCACTTGATGATGTAAGTTTTATTCCTAAAACCTCTGCTAATCGACTGAAACCTATGGTAGAAGGTAGACCAGACTGGTGTATCTCACGTCAGCGTTCTTGGGGTGTGCCAATAGCATTCTTTAGAGTTAAAGCGACCAAAGAAGTAATTTTTGATGAAAAAGTTTTAGACTTTGTGGCAAACATTTTTGAAGAAAAAGGGACAGATGTTTGGTATGACATGGAAATATCTGAATTACTTCACCCTGAGTGTGCGTACAAAGCAGATGAATTAGAGAAGATTGGGCATATTTTAGATGTATGGTTTGATTCTGGTTCAACATGGAATGCTGTGTTAGAGTCTGGAAACTATGATGCTGGTGAATATCCTGCATCACTTTACCTTGAAGGTTCAGATCAGCATAGAGGTTGGTTCCAAACTTCATTGCTTTTATCTTCGGCTATTCACCAAAAGTCACCCTATAAAACATTGATTACACATGGTTTCACGGTTGATAAAAAAGGTGAAAAAATGTCTAAGTCTAAGGGTAATGTTATTGCTCCTGACAAAGTCATTAAACAGTATGGTTCAGAGATTTTACGTCTTTGGGTAGCACTTTCAGACTATCAACATGACTTAAAAATTTCAGATGGAATTTTACAGCAGACAGCTGAGCAGTACAGAAAACTAAGAAATACATTTAGATTTTTACTGGCAAATGTTGAAGGTTTAGAAGAAGTTGTTGCACCAAGTGAATATGGTGAACTAGACCGATGGGTACTTGGACGTGCTAATGAAGTATTTACTTCAGTGAAGAACTCTTTTGATGAATATGACTTCTTAAAAGGTTTCTCAACATTGAACCATTTCATTACCAATGACCTTTCAGGTGTTTACATGGACATCACAAAAGATAGACTTTACTGTGATGACAAAGATGGTGAGATTAGACGTTCAACACAGTCAGCTATGGTTGTTATGGCAAAAGCCATGATGGGGCTTGTTGCACCAGTACTAACATATACTTGTGATGAAATTTTAGACTATGCACCAGCTATTTTCAAAGGTGATATGGAGTCAGTATTTGACTTAGTGTATGAGCCAGTTCCAGAAGTAGCAGCTTCTTTTGATGATACACTTTTAAGAGAGGGTAGAGTTAAATTCTCAGAAGCAATTGACAAGTTGAAGAAAGAGAAGTTGATCAAAGCAACCCTTGAACTTGAAATTGCTGGAGATGTAAGCATCTTCCCAATTGCTGAGGCAAAAGATTTAGAAGATTGGTTCATGGTTTCTGCATTGAAAGATTCTTGTGAAGGTGAGCAAGTAGCCAGCTTTGAAGTAGATGGAAAAACATTTACTGTACATAAAGCTACAGCTGCTAAATGTCCAAGATGTTGGCGTTATACTTCAACTTCAGAAGAACATGCTTGTGAACGTTGTGAAGATGTCGTTGCTAAATTAGAGGCTTAAGATGTTTGATTTAAGTCAACCTATCCCAACAGAAGTGATTGTTGGGTCTATTGTGTTTATTTTGGGACTTGTGGGTGTTGGGCTTTTGGTAGTTCGGCACTATAAGAAGAAACTTTAAGAGGTTTTACCTCATGAATTATGAATATCTACAAAATTTAAAATCTAACCATTTAGCGATACAACTTCTCAACGCTGATAATTTTGCCATGATTACAGGCTTTTTTCATTATGTTTTCAACTCTACAGCTGGTCAAGCATTAAGGGAGTCTGAGATTTTAAGTAGACTGGATGATTATCTTTATACCTTAAATGAAGGCTATGAAGAGCCTAAGTTTCCTAAAACAGCTAAATCCTATTTGGATGATTTTACCCATCAAAACAGTAGTTATTTACGAAAGTATTACGGTTATGAGAGTGACGAACCTATCTATGAACTCACCCCTGATATAGAGAAGCTTCTGACATGGCTTAACGGATTACAAAAACAGGAGTTTGTGGCAACGGAATCTAAACTCAAAATTATTATGACTTTGTTAAAAGAGTTGGCGTTTGAGACCAATCTTAGTGATGAGCAGAGGATTCAATCGCTTGAAGCTGAAAAAAAAGCAATTGACCAAAAGATAAAAGCCATAG
>CACVAR010000292.1 GCA_902727905.1 uncultured Sulfurovum sp.
GTATATTTTGCAGCCATAGCAAAACCTACAGCATTCGCAATTCCTTGACCTAAAGGACCAGTTGTAATTTCAATACCATCTGTATGCCCATACTCTGGGTGACCTGGTGTTTTAGAATCAAGTTGTCTAAACTGTTTTAAGTCTTCCAAAGATACATCATCATAACCCCAAAGGTGTAAAAGCGAATAAATCAATGCAGATCCATGTCCACCAGATAATACTAAACGATCACGATTTAGCCACTTCGAATTTTTAGGATTATGTTTTAAGTGTTCACCAAGAACGACAGCAATGTCAGCCAAACCCATTGGTGCACCGGGGTGTCCTGAATTTGCTGCTTGTACCATGTCTGCTGCTAAAAAACGAAGTGTATTCGCCATTTTTTTACGCATTTTATTCTGTTCTGTCATTTCCATTTTTATTCCTTATGCTTTCATACATTTTCTGTTCGATAAAATCGAGCCTACATGAGAGTAACCGTAGGTTCGATTTTATCGAACACATTTATTTATCGGTGTCGATACAAATATTTATTTACAATTTTTTTTAAACCATTTTGTAAAACATCATCAAACTTGGAAAACTCTTCTTCCAAATGTTTGGCTAAAGTCTCAGCTTCTTCGACTGTTCTCTCAAGCCCTATTAAGTTAATAAACGAATTTTTATCACCATCATTACCAGTAGTTTTTCCAGCTTCCTCTTCTGTATGTGTTTCATCTATAATGTCATCTTGAATTTGGAAAAGTAAACCTAAATCAATTCCAAAGGCATACAGTGCATCTTGTTTTTCCTTATTAAGTCCGACAATTACAGCACCCATAAGTAATGAAGTTGCTATTAATTTTGCTGTTTTATTTTTATGTAGTACCTTTACTTGCTCTAAAGTGAGGGGAGTATTCTCAAAATGAAGGTCAATAGACTGTCCTAAAACCATTCCATAAGTTCCACCATCACGTGCTAAAAGCTCTACAAGTTTGATTTTAATATCATCTCTTAATGCTGCTTTAGAAATATGATAAAAAGCTTCCGTGTTAAGTGCATCTCCAGCTAAAATAGCTGTTGCATCATCATAAGTAACATGTAAAGTTTCAAAACCACGGCGTAAAGGAGCATCATCCATGGCTGGTAAATCATCATGAATGAGTGAATAAGTATGTAAAAACTCTAACGCTAAAGCAGGTGCTAAAGCCCCATCAAATAACAAAGGTTCATAGGCTTCTACTACAGATAAAAGTAACATGGGTCTAAAACGTTTACCCCCAGCTAATAACATTGCAGCCAAGGCGTCATTATAATGTGGATGAAAAGTCTCTACATTCGGTAAGTTTGCTTCAAGGTAAGCTTCAAATCTTTGCATAAATATTCTTAATTTTTTGGCAGTATTATATCCAAATATAGGTTATAGAGTTTAATGTTTATTTTAATTAGAGAAGTGTTTTAGAGGTTTTTAGAAGGAATAGGAGTAAAGGTAGAAAGTCTACCTTTACGAAACAGTAAAAACTATACTGCTGTTACGTTCTCAGCTTGAGGGCCTTTTTGACCTTCACCGATTTCAAATGTTACAGCTTGACCATCTGCTAGAGTTACTCTACCACCACTTGGGTTGTTTACTTGTCTGAAATGTACGAATACATCCGGACCTCCACCATTTTGCTCGATAAATCCATAACCTTTTTCGTCGTTAAACCATTTAACACTACCGTTAACTAATTCTGCCATTGTAATACCTTATTGTAAATATATAACTTCTCTAAAATAATTGCATAAAAATACAACACTTTAAATCAAGTCGAATCCAAATAGAGAAGAAATATATTCCACACTCATCTTTCATCTAGGCATATTATAACTTGTTTGCTTGAAACTACTCCTTATTCTTAGTAAAAAATTAAAATATGACAATTTGACACACTTTTTATAGTTTTTAAGATAAGTCAGTATACTTTTTTATGTATTTACATATTGACATAGATTCCTTTTTCGCATCAGCTGAACGTTCCGTAAACCCTAGCCTCGAAGGCATCCCCATAGCTGTAGGTTCACGTTCTAACTTAGAAATTTTCAATAAAAAAAGAACCAATATTAAGCTTCTAAACGATAATATGGGTGCATTCGTAACACCTGTCTTCTTTTCTAGTAAAAAGAAAACATTTGAATCAGTTTTTGTAGACAATATCAGTGGAACACGAAAAATTCGAGGAATTGTCACTACTTCTTCATATGAAGCCCGAGCATTTGGGATTAAGACAGCCATGCCAATTGCTCAAGCTTTGCAACTATGTCCTCATTTAGTTGTCATTCCCTCTAACTACCCTTTTTACCATCAGGTATCTAAAGATCTAACGGAATATATGAAAAAGAAAATTCCTAAAATAGAACAGTTCAGTATTGATGAATTTTTTGGTGACCTTTCTGGCTGGATTAAGGAAGAAGAGTGTTATAACTTTGCTATGAACCTTAAAAATGAAATCTTTGAACATTTTAAAATCCCTGTCTCCATCGGTATTGCTCCTTCAAAGTGGATAGCCAAAGTTGCTACCAATAAAGCCAAACCCTTTGGTGTCTATCAAGTTCAAAGAAATGCTGCTTTTATTAAAAGTATTCCCATAGAAGCTTTTCCGGGAATTGGTAAAGCTTTTCAAAAACGTTTAAAAGCACATAATATCCATACTTTAGGAGAGATAGAAGCTAACAAAGAACTCTTCTACACATGGAAAAAGCCTGGTATTCAACTCTACAACCGAGTGCTGGGTATAGATAATGAGTTTATAAATGAAAAGAGTCCACGAAAGTCCATAGGTATTTCAAGAACTTTTGATGCTATTCATAACAAAGAAGAGGTACGACGGCGTGTGGTCATTATGGCGAGACACATTATCTACTTAGTTTTAAAACATCAAGTTAATCCCACTACCTACTACTTAAGTCTTAACTACGAGTTTGGCATAAACAGGAAAGCATCAAGAACCTTACATCGGCTTTTTTCTGAAACCCTTTTTAAAAGTCAACTCTTAGAGATGTATGACCAAATAGTCTACCAAAATTCAGGAGCCATCAAACTCACCATCAATGTTTCCAACTTTAATGATGGTCAGGGCATTACCATGTCTCTCTTTGACTTTGAGGAAGATGCTAAAAAAGCAGCATTGAGTAAAGAGATTCAATCTTTAAGAGATAAATTTGGATTAGATATTTTAAAATCTGGAGTAGAACTATAAAATCACCATAATATGTTATGATTCATCATGTTAGAAAATAAATTTAAAACCTTATGTCATAACTATACTAGAGATGAAATACTGATTGCCAAACTATGGGAAGAAATATCTAAGGCTCACTCAAGTGTAGAGCGACACTATCATACACTAGAGCATCTTGAACATATTTACAATGAACTTGAAAGCATCAAAATAACCCCTCTTTTAGCTTTTGCTACTTTTTACCATGATGTTGTTTATGATATTAATGCTAAAGATAATGAGGAACAATCAGCTCTTTTAGCGAAAGAACGACTCACAGCATTAAATGTGCCAGAAATATTAAGAGAAAAAGTCTTTCAACTTATAGTAGAAACTAAAACTCATCAAGCCTCTTCAAAAGAAAATGCACTTTTTTTAGATGCTGACTTAGCTATGTTAGGTTCAAGTTACACAAC
>CACVAR010000293.1 GCA_902727905.1 uncultured Sulfurovum sp.
TAGGTAACTATAGACGACTCTCTAAAGATTACGAAAAGTTACTTATTTCTGAAGAGAATATGGTTAGGATTGCCATGCTTAGGATTACAGTAAGAAAATGTGTGTAGATTTATCTCAGATTGCTTCTAAGTTTTTAATAACAAAATCTAAATCTTCCCTGTTCGTTGCTCCAGTATAAGGGAAACCTGTAGCCATGAGCGAGGTCATAAGTTCATGGTCTTGGTTAACAGAGATTTTTTCATCATTTAGAAAAGCACCTTTTCCTACTTCTGCAAAGTAGAGTTGGTCTAAAATAGGATTGTAAACGATGCCCATATAAGGTTTCTTATTTTTGTACACACCAACAGAGATAGCACAATGAACCAAGCCATTTACAAAGTTGGTTGTACCGTCAATAGGATCGATGATAATGGAGTTATTGAACTCTATATCTTTATTATCTGACTCTTCAGCGATGATGTTGAAGTCTCTAAATTCTTCAGTAAATTTCTCTTTTAAAAACGTTTCAACAGCCACATCATATTGGGTTACTAAATCTTTTTTACCTTTAAAAGAGGTCTTTTTTGTACCGTAGTACCCTTCTTTAAAAAGTTCACTGGCTTCTTTGATAATTTCAATAAGTTTTGTTTTCATTTTTTCCCTATAAAATTTTTAATGATTATAACTAAAACTTGAGAATAAGCATTTATTCTTTTAATATTTAATTTTGTTATAGTATTATATAATTTAAAATTAAGGAATTTACATGAAATTAAAATATATGCTGATTATATTAATGCTAGGAACTACAGTAAACCTTTCTGCTAAAGATGGTGTTCCTTTTATTCACTCGTTTGGTGAGCTACGAGTTTACTATAAAGATTGGTTAGTAGTGTGTGCTGACAAAGGCGACGGTGAGTGTCGAATGGTGAATTATGTTAATAAAGACAGTAGCCAAAAAACAGGTTTTTTTCCAGATAGTCGCTTAACACTTATTCCAGCACAGTTAGGTAAAGCTGCATCAATAGACTTTTTTGATAAAGGGGCTCCTTCAGAAGTTAATGGCATAAGTATTGATGTAGATGGTAAAGCGTTTTCTGTGCAAGCTAGTGGTTATGATACTCCTGAAAAAAATAGAGTAATGGAAACCTATATAGTCCATGATGAAGTAACATTAAAAGAAGTTGTAAAATTATCTAAACCAGCTAGATGGCTTACTTTTAGTTATGAAGGGATTAGTGGACAAGTATCGAAAGTACGTTTTTCTTTAAGAGGATTTACAAAAGCTTTAGCTTTTATAAAGAAGCAAGAAAGTAAGCGAGGGTGCTAGTCTTATTAATGTTTGTAAAAGCAGTTAGAAGCTTAGCAACTTACTTTTGCAAAGAGCTAAGTACCGTACCTCAATTAGTAATTAGTAGACTTGAAAGTACTACTACTAAAAAACTTTTAACTTCAAAACTATTTTTAATTATTCGTTAACTGAAACTTGCTTTTTCTTAGCATAGTTTTTAGTTAAATAGTTAATCATTTTTTCTTCTTCAGCTTTGTCTATTTTCCAAAGTCCATAAGCATTTTGCATAACACGAATTTTAGTTTTCCAAAACTTCTCATTTCCTCCATTAACAACAATGAATCGACCTGTATGACAGACAGTACAGTGTTCTTTTACTTCACCTAAACCCTCAGCTTTAATTAAACCTGTTGTGTTGTCTATTTCTCCTGCATTTAAGAGTGTTGCGAGTGTAAGACTTATTACAATTGCTATTTTTTTATACATGGATTCTCCTTCTCTTAGTATACTAATGTGTTTTCAATCATGGTTACTACTTCAATAGATAAACCCATTAGTTTCTTATCTATTGATGCAAGATGTTTTAGCTCTTTTAATACAACATTATCTTTTTTATAAAGGTCTTCCACCTCGTTATAGAGTTCATGCATCTCTTGGAGCTTATCTTGAATTGGTTTACTGGTTACTTTTTTGAGTCCTCTTTTATGGTCTCCTTTAATTAACCCTTCAAGACCATTTTTAAAGAGAATAATACTACCTCTAAGTCTCACATTATTTCGCTCTGCATCTTCTTTGGTATAGACAAGAAATTTCTCTTTAAACATTTTTTGAGTGAGCATTCGTTGACGGTCAGCAAATTTAAGTGTATGGACAATCACTTGATTGTCCTGTGTATCTAAAATATGCTTACTTTGAAGCGTTTGGGTGAGTTTATGGGAAAGTCGCATGAGCTTTTCATTTTGATTAATAATAATGGCATAAGCTTCTTTGTCAACTTTTTTATTTTTATAAAAATTTTGAATAGCAATGTGAAACTCTTTCCATACAGCATTGATTTCATTCAGTTCTGATAATATTTCTTTGTCTGTTTGCTTTGGTAGTTTAAGTGACTCATTACCCTTATACATGCCTTGTATAAATAAATCAAACTTTTTTCCAGAATCCATAAGGTCTTTAGTGTAATAGTCTACATTAATGTTTTGTGTTATAAGAATGGCATCTTTTGCCATACGCTGAGAGAGCATTTTGTTGAGGGCAGCCAAATTAATTACTTGGTTTTTTGCTTCCTCTTGCTCGAAAGCTTCATTGACCAATTGAGTAAGTTCAAGGTGAAGATTCTTTGCATTGAGTAGTGAGTTTCCTATGAATATAAAAAATAGTGTTAAGAGTGCTTTTTTTATCATTATCGAATCTCCATGTTGTTTAGTATTAAAATTAACATAAAAATATGTCATATTTATTATATTATATTGTTGATTTTCTTTTACTATAGTTAAGTTTTATAAATTAAATATAATTATATACATAAATAAAATTGATAAATAGGAGAAGAAGTCTCCTATTTAAATGTTAAGTTTTGAAGAGTTTTAAGATAAAGAGGTTAAGAAAGGGGATATAGTCTTATGACTTTTTGACATACTTAGGTGTAATTTTAATTGCACCAATTTTAGGAATCTTACAATCAATATTATGATCATCAGCACTCTCTACCAATCGAATGTTTTTGATTTTAGTTCCAACTTTCACAACCGATGAAGAACCTTTAACTTTAAGATCCTTAATAACAGTCACATCATCACCACTTCTAAGCGTTGTACCATTGGAGTCTTTTACGGTGAACTCTTGTTCTTCTTCATCACTTGCTGTCCATTCATAAGCACACTCAGGGCAGATAAGTAGGCTTCCATCTTCATAGGTATATTCACTTCCACATTTTGGACAGTTTGGTAGTTGTTCCATTTTTTTCCTTTTAATTATTGATGCATTTTACCATATGTTAACCCAACTTTTGAAAGCGCTTTAGCCTTTTTGTTCATATGATACCCAGCAATGACTCCCTCATAAAGTGAACGCAGTTTTAAAGCATAGATGGGGTCACATTTGAGATTAACGGTTAGAGGGGTCTCTTCTGAAGTAAGGGCAAACATTTTTTCAGCAATACGGTAAACCCGTACTTTTTCATCAAAAGGATAGTCGTAGGTGACGTGGGGTTTGTTTAGGAGGTAGGTGTTTAGTTGTTGGAAGGTCATAATGTATTCCTCGTATAATAAATTAAGAGTAAATGTACTTCTAAAAAGAAATATTATATTACTCTTGTAAGATTGAAGTAGTAACTTCAAATCTTGTAACAATCACAGTTTATGACTAGAGATAAAACAACAT
>CACVAR010000294.1:0-5035 GCA_902727905.1 uncultured Sulfurovum sp.
TGATAGGGCTTTTTTGTAAAGGGCATATTTTAGTCGAAGGTGTGCCAGGCTTAGCGAAGACCACAACAGTTAAAGCTTTGTCTTCTGCTTTAGAACTTGACTTTCATAGAGTACAGTTTACACCTGACTTATTGCCCTCAGACATTGTAGGGGCTGAGATATATGACCCTCAGAATAACAGTTTCAAAATTAAGAAAGGTCCTATCTTTACCCAACTACTTTTAGCTGATGAGATTAACCGAAGTCCTTCTAAGGTACAGTCAGCGTTACTTGAAGCGATGCAGGAACGACAAGTGACCATAGGGTCGGAGAGTTTTGAACTTCCTACGCCTTTTATGGTTATGGCAACGCAAAATCCATTGGAACAAGAAGGGGTTTACCGTTTGCCTGAAGCACAGCTTGACCGATTTATGATGAAGTTGGAAGTACAGCATAACTCTGAAGAGGAAGAGTTGGAGATAATGCGACGCATTGCCACTAAAAGTTCGCAAGCTGTTTCAGCCATGTTAAGCGTGGAAGCGTTAGAGCTTATTTCAGAAGAGATTAATGCTTTACACATAGATACTCAAGTGGAAAAATACATCGTTTCATTGGTTCGTGCTACGCGTAAAGAGAACAGTCAAGTACGTTATGGGGTGAGTCCTAGAGCGTCGATTGATCTTTATAAAGCTTCTAAGGCTCATGCTTATATGGCTGGTAAGTCTTTTGTAACACCTGTGGATGTATTGGCAATGGCTTATCCTGTGTTACGTCATCGTATTGGACTTTCGTATGAGGCACGGGCTAAGGGGATTTTGGTGGATGAGGTTTTAAAAAGTATTATTGAGTCTATAGAGATTCCCTAATGGATAAGTTTGAGACCATTGTTTTAAGAGCCAAAGAGGATGTCTATACACATCTTCAAGGGGGAAACCTTGCGAAACTTTTAGGACAGGGTTATGACTTTTCAGAGTTAAGGTCTTATGAAAGCTCTGATGATATTCGCTACATCTCTTGGATAAACTCGGCAAAATCAAATGAACTCTATGTTAAAAAAATGCATGAAGAGCGTGAACTTTTGGTGCATGTTTCTCTGTTGGTAGATGGTCGAATTGTTATTGGTGAAAAGCAAGCATTGATGACTTATATTTTAACTTTTATAGCCCATTCAGCGTTTAGTACAAACAATCTTTTTGAAGCTTCTTTTAGTATTGGTGAAGCATTAAAACAGTTTGAATCTTTTAAAAATCTTGAAGCCATTGACCCCATGATAAAAGAGTTTCAAAATATAGAACCTTTGGGTTTAGTGCTTGATTATAAAAAGTTGCCAAATAAGCTTTTAGCATTGCAAGAACAAAAGAGTTTGTTCTTTGTTGTAGGTGACTTTTTAGATGAAGTAGACTTGTCCGTCTTGGCACAAAAACATGAACTTTGTGTCATTATGGTTCGAGACAGATGGGAAGAGAACCCTAAAATAGATTCTGATGTAGAGTTGGTTAACCCTTTGTCTAACGCTAGCATATTTCAAGGCTTATCTAAAAAGGCGATTACTTATTACCGAGAGCAACTAAAAGAACATGATGAAAAACTTTATGGTCATTTCCATCAGCATAATATTAAATACGTTAAAGTGTATGATATTTCAGAAGTATTTGAAAAGTTAGAGCAGTTATTTTACTCTTAAAAGCGTATTTAATGTTTTAGAGTAATAGTACTCTTTTATATTTTTTTTCTTCATATCCCAGCACCATAAATTTTCATTGTGAAGGTGTACACCTCCTATGTATCGATTGAGTTTCTTAATATTTACCCAATTATCTTTACCTTCTAGTAATTTTTTTCCCAAGGCTGTAATAGTCAGTTTGTCTTCACTATTTTGTATAACCTTGTACTCTTGAAAATTGTCTAAAATTTTCCAAAAAATGATGTCTCCCATAAACTTTCTTTCTTCAAAAGTTTGGTACTTGGTAAAAATATCAAACTTATTGTTAATACCATTTGAAATAATAAGCAATGCTTGGTATTCACTTCGTGAAAGTCCACATGTTGTGTTAGGGTACTCTTCTAGCATTCGGTAGATTGCACCTTTTAAAAAAGGTAGGATGGCTGTAGGTTTATCGAGCAGTTTAAAAAATGCTTCTGGTGTTTCTTGACCAAAGGCAAGCCATGCTTCTTTGGCAAGTTTAAAATGTTCTTGAATGATGGGTGTTTCATAACGTAGAAGTTTTTTAATTTGTTGAGTAGAAGATTCACCTAAGTAGTTGTTTGTTGCAATAAGTGTTAGATCAGTTTTTTCTAGGCTTTGCTCTGAAAACCAAGACAGAATCTGAATCAGCTGTAGTTGGTCATATAAATCATGTTCAAACCATAAAACAACTTTATCGTATTTATAGTAGTTACTTAATTTATTGTTACGTTGTAAAAAATTTAAGTGAATCTTTTGAAATGTACCAAATCCAAAGTCTGAAATGAATTTTGATCGTATTTTAGAAAGTTCTTCTAAGGAGGTATTGGTAGGGACTGGACCTTCATGTAAAAAATCTCTCCATGGTAAGAAATCACCTTGGATATCAGCTTCTTTCATAATGTCAATACAAGCGTCACCATTAACGATATTTAAAACTTTAATCATGATTTATTATACACATAAAAGGCTTTCTAAGTTATTGTTTACCGTATAGAAATTAGACTAAATAGAGTCTGTTTAAAAGTTCTGACAAGAAAAACAAAACAGGGATAAATAAAAGTGTACTAAGCATAATGAGTGCTGTGACCTCTTTAGGACGACAATTATAAAGTGAAGCTAGATTTATGTTTGCAACAGCTAATGGAACCATCATTTCCATTAAAATAATCCCTTGGACAAAGAGTGATAAGTCGGTATAGCTTAATATTACCATGCTTATCAGAGGGATTATAATGAACTTTTGAGACATGACTCCTATGAAGAGAGACTTTTTAAGTGCTGTGACTTTTATGCCATAAAGAAAGGTTCCCAATAAAAAAAGTTGTAAAACAATACCTGCATAAGCACCCATTTTAAGAAACTCTTCAATTTGAGGTGCAAGTTCTATGTTTGAAACATTAATGAGTATGGCAAGTGCTGAAGCTGGAATAATTGGAATCTTTACAATGTTGAAGAGAGATTTTTTAATGGAAAAAGAACCTCTTGAATAGAGATAGACACCGAGTATATAAACGACAAAGACATTGGCAATATTGATGAGCGTAGTATAAATAACAGACTCCATCCCAAAGAGTGCAATACCTAAAGGTATTCCAATGTTTCCAGTATTGCCTACAAAACCTGCGATGCTAAAAATAGCGCGTTCCTTTGGGTCAACAAATAGTTTTTTAGCAATGAATAAAGTCGGAAGAAGAATGATGAAAATTATGGCAATGTAATAGAGTGGTACAAAAAGATGTTCAGTTGAAAGTTTGGCTGTAGAAAAACCCCAAACAGTGACAAAGCTTTGTAAAAAATAAACTGAAAAAAGTGTTAATGTTTTGGAGTCCATTTCTTCTTTAAAAATACGTTTTGCTAGATAACCTAAAAATATGAATAGATAAACGAAGATAATAGATAGTAGGGTTTCAAACATAAAAAATAAGCCTAATTTTTAAAGAAATGATACTATAATCTTTCAAAAAATTAAAGGTTCTTTTTTGGAAGATACATTAACAAATTTAAGTACATGGGGCTATTTGGCATTAGCATTTTTTTCTTTTGGAGGGTCATTGGTTGTTGTTGCAGCAGCTGGTGTTTTGTCATTTATGGGAGAAATGTCATTAGGCGTATCTCTAGCTATAGCCATTGTGTTTAATTATATGGGTGATATGTTTCTGTTTTATTTAGGTAAGTACCATAAGGCAGATATAAAACCTTATTTTGAAAAGCATAAACGTAAGATTGCGCTCTCTACTTTGATATTACGTAAATATGGTGTTTTAGCAATATTTATACAAAAATTTTTATATGGTATTAAAACTTTAATTCCTCTTTCTATGGCAATTTCTCGTTATGACTTTAGAAAGTTCGGTCTTTATAATGTATTTGCTTCTATCTTTTTTGTGAGTGTTATTATGCTTAGTTCTTTTTATGCTGGTGAAAGTATTAAAGCGTTGTTTGAATCATTTAAAGAGTATCCTTGGGTTCCATTTGCAGTTTTATTTTCTGTAATTGCTATTATTTGGTATGGTATGGGACATTTGACAAAAAGAAAATAAGGTGAAATTGCCTACTATTTATTTGCTTAGACATGGTCAAACTGTTTGGAATGTTGAAGAGCGTTATCAGGGTCAGTTAAATTCTCCTTTGACAAATAAAGGAGAGCTTCAAGCAAAAAATAATGCTAAGAAACTTTCTAAATACATAGACATTAATGAGGTTAAATTTTTTTCTTCTCCACTTGGACGGGCTAAGCAGACAGCTGAGATTATTGCTCAAGCTAATGGCATGAACATCTCAGACATTATTTTTCATACGTACATTCAAGAGTTCAATTATGGTATTTTTGAAGGTCAAACAAAAAGGTATTGTCAAACAGAATATGCTGTGCAATTTGCATCACGTGAAGCTGATAAGTTTAACTATGTTGTGGAGGGTGGTGAGTCATACCTTCACGTTTATGAACGTTTAAAGCTGTGGTTGGAGACGGTTAAAGAGGAAAAAGTAATCGTAGTGGTAGCACATGAAATGGTAAATAGAGCTTTACGTGGGATTTATTGTAACATGAAAACTGAGGAGATGTTAACTTTATGCCAAGCGAATGATGTGTTGATAAAGTTAGAAAACAGTTTAGAAGAAATACTAGACTAAAAACGTTACAAACACTTATATTTAGGGGTTTAATGACATTTAAAATTTCTTTTTAAATTTATTTCGGTATAATCCACCAAAAATAGTATTTAAAATATACCATTTATCCTCATAAGGAGTCTTCCTCTTGGCTGCAAAAGACATCAACAAAAAATTAGACGAAATATTTAAAGAGTGTAAAAAATCTGACTTAATTACCTTTGAAGATTTAGCAAAAGAATTTGACAAACAACCTAC
>CACVAR010000294.1:5135-12160 GCA_902727905.1 uncultured Sulfurovum sp.
CATAAGGAGTCTTCCTCTTGGCTGCAAAAGACATCAACAAAAAATTAGACGAAATATTTAAAGAGTGTAAAAAATCTGACTTAATTACCTTTGAAGATTTAGCAAAAGAATTTGACAAACAACCTACGGCTGTTCAAGCAAAGAAAATCTTAAAACTTTCACAAACACATAAAATACAATTAGTAACATCATCAGAGTATGCACATTTTCTTTCAGTTGCTGAAAAGAAAAAGCGTGAAGAGTTAAGACAAAAAGAGATGGAAAGTGGTGAATCTGAAGGTTTTGACTTTTTAAAAGAGAAAGAACTACTGGAATGGAGTCGTTCTGATTCACCTGTTCGTATGTATCTTCGTGAAATGGGTAAAATTCCTTTACTTACCAAAGATGAAGAGGTGTTTCTAAGTAGAGAAATTGAAGCTGGTGAAGATGTCATCTTAGATGCGATTTGTTCAGTTCCATACTTAATTGATTATATTTTAAATTACAAAGGTCCACTTTTAAACAGAGAGCGTCGTGTTAAAGAGTTGTTCAAAAGTTTTGAAGATGAAAAAGATGACTCTGATGACAAAGCTGATGCTCCTGTAGCAAGTGATGCTGAGAAAGCATCCTCTGCTGATAAGGCTGCTGATAAACGTGTAAAACAGGTTGTTTCCTCATTTAAAGCACTGGAGAAAGCTAAAAAAGAGTGGATGAAAAGTCGTGATGAACTTGATATAACACTTGAAACAAATGCAGAAGATCTTGAAAAAATCATGCATGAGCAGATGAGAGTTGCCTTTAAAAAACAACAGCAAAAACTAGCGCTTATTGATTTAGGACCTACTTCAAAACTGATTAATGAACTTGTTAAAGCGATGGAGACAGCACTGAAGAGCGATGACGGTTTTGAAAAAGAGTTAAAAAGATTAGAATATAAATTACCACTTTTTAATGATGCTTTAAAAGCGAATCATGCTGGAATTTTAGAAAATATTTTAGAGATGGATAAAGAAGATATTACCGATGCTGTTCCCGAAACAACAATGGTAAGTACTTATGTTGAGATTAAAAAACTTTATGAAACAAGAGAAGCAAGTAAAGACAGTTTTGACCTTGACCCTGAAAAGCTTGAAGAGATTTTAGGTCAAATTCGTCGTGGTAAAAAACGTTCAGAGATAGCTAAAACAAGAATGGCGAAGTCAAACTTACGTCTTGTTGTTTCTATTGCTAAGCGTTATACAAACCGTGGTTTACCATTCCTTGATCTTATTCAAGAAGGTAATATTGGTCTTATGAAAGCTGTTGATAAGTTTGAGTATCAAAAAGGTTATAAGTTCTCTACTTATGCTACTTGGTGGATTCGTCAAGCTATTTCACGTGCCATTGCTGATCAAGCACGTACGATTCGTATTCCAATTCACATGATTGAGACGATTAACAGAATTAACAAGATTATTAGAAAAGGTCTTCAAGAGACAGGTAAAGAACCAGATTTAGACACCATTGCTAAAGAGGTTGGATTGTCTGTAGACAAAGTGAAGAATGTTATTAAAATTACTAAAGAGCCTGTGAGTCTTGAAACACCAGTTGGTGATGAAGATGATGGTAGGTTTGGTGACTTTATTGAAGACAAAGAGACCGTAAGCCCTTCAGACGCTGTACTGAACGATGACTTGAATAATCAGATTGATGAAGTACTTGATCAGTTAAATGAGCGTGAAAAAGCTGTTATACGTATGCGTTTTGGTCTTCTTTCAGATGAGAGTGATAGAACACTTGAAGAGATTGGAAAAGAGCTTAGGGTAACACGTGAGAGAGTAAGACAGATTGAATCTTCTGCTATTAAAAAGTTGAAACACCCAAGAGTAGGGCGTAAATTAAAGAACTACATAGAGGGATAATCCTTTATGTCAGTTAGTAACACATTTCTTGTTTTAGTTTTTCCTGGTTAAGCTTTTTAACCAACTTTACAGATAAATCCCCATAACGTTCCTCATCTATACCAATTTTTTCTTTTAAAGCCTCAATATCATCATTATTTGCCCAAGTACTTAAGACCTTGAACTCTTTTTTTGTTAGTTTTACTTTTAAAACTGCTTTGAGTTCATCTTCCTCTTTAAGGGGGCGAACCAGCTTTCTAACATGGCTTTCAACTTCATCTCTTAGGGGTGTATGTTCATCTAATATTTCATCATTATTCATTTATCGTTCTCTTTTATGTTCATTATATTCGTTGTCAATGCATTCTTGCATTGTATGTCTAAGCTCATCATACCAGTTTTTATTAGCTTTAGAGACCTTAAAAGGCTCTAGGTAAGTAATATGAACAGTTGCACTATAGGCAGTTTTATTATGCTCGTTAAGTAGTTTCTTGCTATTGGTTATAACAATAGGTTGAATGGTAAGTTCAAGTTTTTCAGCAACAATTTTTGTACCACCTTTAAATTTCAGTAGTTCTTGTTTATCGGTACGTGTACCTTCTGGAAAAATTGCAATGACTCTATTTTCATTAGAGTTTTTTGTCTCTTTAGCATCACGCAGAAGTTTGATTAGACCAGCTTTGTTCTCTCTGTCTACTTCTATCATTTTGGGTAGTTTGAGTAGGTATCCAAACCATGGTGCATCAAAGAGTTGTTTTTTAGCCACCCAACGCATGTTAGTATTACTATCAGCTTCAAGAGAGACAATGTCAATAATACCTTGATGGTTTGCCACAAACATATCTACAGAGTTATCTCGTGTTCCATGAGAGACAACTTTTCCTCCAAGAAAAAATATAATGGACTTGTTCCAATAGTGCAGTATATTTGACTTTCTTTTCGGAAAAATTAGTAAAAGGGGAATCATGATTCCAGCTGCTATAAAAGATATGGTAGCAGCACCATAGTAAAATCTAATCTTGGCAAAGATCTTCATGTTTAATCCATCCTACGGTACCATTCTTGTATTCTATTTTAACAAATTCATTACGCTGTGCTAATTTAGTTGTCTTGAACTTTTGATCAACATGGATACTTGTTGTAGAGTTTGAAGTTGGTATGATGTAAATAGGCGATCCCTCTTTGATACAAACTGTTGCCAGTGCTGTGTAAAATGTTAATAGAACAGCAGCAGCGATGACAGCCATAACCAAATAAAAGAAATCTCTTTTCCATAAGAAAAGTAAGACAAATAAAATAGCAAGTATGAGCAAAGTGTATTTTTTTAGTGCTTCAAAACTATCATCTTTAGGGTTTAAATCAGTTTGTGCAGCAACTGAACCATCATGAAGTTCAATAGGAATACTTTTTTCTACAAAATTCTCTTTAATAGTATCAAAGTAAGAAAAACTCAGTTCTGTTTGTTCTGTAGGTAATACGATGTAATAATGTATTTCCATTTTAGAACCCGTTCTTTTAGCATTGTCTATTCCATCTTTAAGTGCAGATGGTATGTAGATATCTTCTAAGTTTGCATCATGTGCTTCTAATGAAATAGCAACCAGATTTGTTTTCCCATCATAAACAGAGACTTGGTGGTTTTTTATTTTGAGGTCAGAGCCAATGATTCCTGAAAAGTCTTTATGTTTGGGAATTCTTTGAACAGGTATTTTAACACCATGAAGTCTTTTTTCATTATTGTCTATGTTAACCGTAACTTCTGGAATGCTAAAGACTTTGTCAGTAGTTTTAAAATAATAAGTGTAAAAGGTTTTAGAACCATTTTTAATAACAACAGCTTCGTCTAAAACTGGTTGTTTATCTCCTTTGAAGTCAAAAGAGATGACTTTGGGACTTGTTGTTACAAAACTAATCGGAAAGACTTGTTTTTGATATACTTTTTTCGGAACATAACTGTATTCAATATCTTCAGCAAAAAGACCCAATGTAAAGGTTAGCAAAAAAGCTATAATAAGTTTCATTAAGCTATAAGCCCTTGAAGCATTTTTATACCATCATTTGAACCTAATATGTTTTCTAAAGCACGCTCTGGATGAGGCATGAGTCCAAATACATTTTTGTTCTTATTACAAACACCAGCTATAGAAGTTACTGAACCATTTACGACAATTGGCTCACCTTTTTCATCTGAGTAACGTACCAAAATTTGTTCATTAGCTTCAAGTTCTTTAAAACCATTTTCATCAATGTAGTAATTACCATCTGCATGAGCAATTGGAATATTGAGTATTTCATCTTTATCACATTTTTGTAAAAAGTCATTCGTATTGTTCACTATTTTAAGCGTTTGGAACCTAGAGATAAAGTGTAGACCAATGTTTCTTTTTAATGCACCAGGAAGTAAACCAACTTCTGTTAAAATCTGAAAACCATTACAGATTCCTAATACTTTTCCACCATTGTTTGCAAAATCAATAACGCTTTCCATAACAGGTGAAAATTGTGCAATAGCACCTGAACGTAAGTAGTCACCATATGAAAATCCACCAGGGACTATAATCAAGTCAGTATTATGAGGTAGTTTTGTCTCCTTATGCCATACAACAGTTGTGGTACAGCCAAGTTTTTCAAAAGCGTATTTAGTATCTAGGTCACAATTTGTACCAGGAAATTGTAAAATTGCTACGTGTTTCATTATATTAACTCTATCTTGTAATCTTCAATAACTGTATTTGCTAAAATATCTTCAGCCATTTTTTCAACTTCTTTTAAAGCGTCTTCTTTATTAGTAGAAGTTAGTTTAAGAACAATTTGTTTACCCATACGAACATCTTCAACACCTTCAAAGTTCATTGCATCCAGTGCATGGTGAATTGCTTTTCCTTGAGGGTCAAGAACACCTTCTTTTAAAAATATGTTTACAATTGCTGTCATTATTTTGCTTCTCCTAAAATTCTTGTTAATACTTCTTGGTAAGCCACTTTAAGACCACCTAAACCTTTTCTAAATCTATCTTTGTCCATACTCTCACCAGTTTCGGCATCCCAAAATCTAAAGTTGTCTGGACTAAGTTCATCTATTAAAATAATGTTTCCATTATTGTCTTTACCAAACTCAAGTTTAAAGTCAACAACTGTTAAACCTTTGTCAGAAAAGAACTCTTGCATTACACTGTTTATTCTTCTAGCCATATAACGAATATAGTCAAGTTCATCAATGCTCTCTACAAGCTCTAAAATAAGACAATGCTGATCATTAAGTTTTGGATCACCAAGCTCATCATTTTTATAGTCAAATTCTACTAAGGTAAATGGAAGTTCTTTCCCATCTTCAATGCCAAGGTTTCTACTTAAAGAACCTGTTGCAATGTTTCTTACAATTACTTCTATGTAGATTACATCAGCTTTTTTATGGAGCATATGGTTTTCATCTAGCATGTCAACAAAGTGTGTTGGAATACCTTTGTTAGCTAATACTTTAAAGAGTTCAGTTGAAATTTTATTGTTTAAGGCACCTTTTCCTGCTTCTGATGATTTTTTTTCACCATTAAAAGCAGTAAGGCTATCTTTAAACTCGGAAATTAAAAGCATTTCATCTTCTGTATGCCAAATTTTCTTTGCTTTACCTTCATAGAGTAAGGCTGTTTTTTCCATTATTATGTCGTCCTTGTTATTAGTTAAATTTTACTTATTGGTAATCATTAGCGCTTTTAGAATGTCAACAGCTGATTTTAGTTGAGAATCTTTATATATTTGCTCTTCTGTGATGACTTTTTTATTTTCTTTAGTATTTTCTTCTTCTTTTTTACCATCTACTTTTTCAAGTTCACTCTCTAAATGTTTTTGTAAATCTTTCTCTTTAATAGATATACCTTCTTCAGCTTTTTTGATTTCACCAAAAGATACTTCTACATCTGGGGTTACACCAACAGCTTGAATGGTTCTTCCACTTGGTAAGTAATATCTTGCAATCGTTAAACGTAAGGCTTCATCTTGACTAATAGGCATAACAACTTGAACAGAACCTTTACCAAATGTTTTGTTACCAACAACGACAGCTCTTTTATGATCTTGTAATGCACCTGAAACAATTTCTGATGCAGAAGCAGAACCACCATTTACTAAAATAACCAACGGTGTAGAGAGGTCGGTATTTGCTTGACTTGCGTTATAAACTAAGTTCTCTTCAGGAATTTTACCTTTTTGGCTAACAATAGCACCCTCTTGTACAAACATGTCAACAACACCAATCGCTTGGTTAAGAAGACCACCCGGGTTGTTTCTTAAATCAAGAACAATCCCTTTTCTTCCTGGGTTTTCTTTAATTCCCTTTTGAAGTCCCTGTACTACTTTTTGGTCAAAAGAGGTAACACGCATGTATAAGATATCTTCACCAATGGTTTTAGAATAAACAGATTGAATCTCAATGATATCTCTAACAATTTTAATTTTAAGAGGTTTCATTTCCCCTTTTCTTACAACCGTTAACTCTATAGATGTTTGAGGTTTTCCACGCATAATTGAAACAGCTTTATCAATGGTCATACCCATGGTAGCTAATTCATTAATTTTTAAAATGATGTCACCAGCTTTAATTCCAGCTTTATCTGCAGGCGTACCTTCGAGTGGTGCAATAACTGTTAAAGCACCATCTTTCATTCCGACAGTAATTCCAAGTCCACCAAACTCCCCATGTGTTTGAACCTGTAACTCTTTGGTCTCTTTAGCATCCATAAATGATGAGTGGGCGTCAAGGTTAGAAAGCATACCTTTAAGTGCATTGTTGATAATGTCAGATGCATTTATGTCATCAACGTATTGTTCCTCTATTAGTTGTACAATTTTTGTAAATTTTAAGTATGCTTCGAGTTTAGAAGTTTGCTCACTTTGTCTATTTGCATTGTCAGCTTGTAGAGAAGTCGATAAAATTACAGTAGCTGCAACACTAGAAATGAAGCCTAAGAGTATTGCTTTTTTATTTTTAATTATCATTTGATTGTTATTTATCCCATCATTTTTGTAAAGGGGTACATTTTATCTAAAATTCATAAATATTTAGTGATTTTCTACTTATCTTAGTTTATAAAGATGTTTTAAAAGCTATTTTGGGACTAAAGTTGCATTTTTTTATCAAAATTTATATTAGAATGTTGAATAAATTAAAATA
>CACVAR010000294.1:12260-14766 GCA_902727905.1 uncultured Sulfurovum sp.
GGTAAAACAGCTATTGTAGAAGGTTTAGCACAGCGTATTGTTAACAAAGAAGTACCATTAAGTTTGCAAAGTATGCGTGTGGTTTCACTGGACATGAATCGTTTAATTGCAGGTGCAAAATACAGAGGTGAATTTGAAGAGAGACTTAAAGCTGTTATTGATGAAGTAAAAGAATCTTCAAATATTATTTTGTTTATTGATGAGATTCATACCATCATTGGCGCAGGAGGTTCAGAGGGTGGTAATGATGCTGCAAACATTTTAAAACCAGCTCTAGCACGTGGAGAGTTGCGAACCATTGGGGCAACAACACTTAAAGAGTATCGAAAATATTTTGAAAAAGATACAGCTTTACAAAGACGTTTTCAGCCTGTAAAAGTAGATGAGCCAAGCATTAATGAAGCATTACAAATTTTACGTGGAATTAAAGAGCGTTTAGAGTCTCACCACAATGTAACCATAACAGATGCTGCACTGGTTTCAGCTGCTAAATTGTCTGACAGATACATTACCGATAGATTTTTACCAGACAAAGCAATTGACCTTATAGATGAGGCTGCTGCAGAGTTAAAAATGCAAATAGAATCAGAACCCACAGACCTAGCAAAAGCAAAACGTGCTTTGTCCACACTACAAGTGGAAAAAGAAGCATTACGTATGGAAGAGGGTGACAAAAACGCTACACGTCTTGAAGAGATAGAGAAAGAGTTAGCCGACCTAGAAGAAGATAAGATTTCTTTACAAAGTCAGTTTGACAATGAGAAAAAAGTCTTTAATGACATCGCTGTACTTAAAAGTGAGATTGAGTCATTAAAAACAAAAGCAAGTTTGGCTGAACGTGAGGGTGATTTTTCAAAAGTAGCAGAGATTACCCATGGTCAAATACCAGCTAAAGAGCAAGAGGTAAACAGTTTAGAAGAGCGTTGGAAAACGATGACAAAGGAAGGTACGCTACTCAAAAACTCTGTTGATGATGAGATGATTGCTTCTATTGTAAGTCGTTGGACTGGAATTCCTGTTAATAAAATGCTACAGACAGAAAAAGAAAAAATCTTAAATGTTGAAAGTATTTTAAATCAAGAAGTTATCGGTCAAAATGAGGCTCTAAAAGCAGTTGCAAGAGCCATTAAGCGTAATAAAGCAGGGCTAAGTGAGTTAAACCGTCCTATTGGTTCGTTTATGTTCTTAGGACCAACTGGTGTGGGGAAAACACAGGTGGCTAAGACCTTAGCAAAGTTCTTGTTTGACTCTGAAAAGTCACTTATCCGTATAGACATGTCTGAGTACATGGAGAAACATGCAGCGTCACGTTTAGTGGGAGCGCCTCCTGGGTATGTGGGCTATGATGAAGGTGGGCAACTTACAGAGGCTGTAAGAAGAAAACCGTACTCTGTAGTACTGTTTGATGAGATTGAAAAAGCCCATCCAGATGTGTTTAACACACTATTACAAGTACTTGATGATGGTCGTTTAACTGATAATAAAGGGGTTACCATTGATTTTAAAAACACCATTATTATCATGACTTCAAACATTGCTTCAGACAAAATTATGAAGTACGAAGATAGAAATGAGCGAGAGTTGGCTGTTAATGAAGAGTTAAAAAGACACTTTAAACCAGAGTTCTTAAACCGTTTAGATGACATAGTGACTTTTAATCCTCTTGATCTTGAAGCGATTACTGGAATTGTTGATATTTTATTTGAGAGTATTGAGAAGAAGTTAGCAAGTAGAGACATTAACATCACGCTTAGTCCAGCTGCTAAGGCTTATATAGCTCAGGTAGGGTTTGACCCAGACTATGGTGCCAGACCTCTTAAAAGAGCATTGTATGATGAGGTCGAAGATAGGCTAGCAGAGCTTATTTTAGAAGATAGAGTTGTTGAAGGCTCTAGCGTTGCTTTTGACTTTGTTGATGATGAAATAGTTGTTAATATTGATTAATACTAACTGGTTAAATATGAGGAGAATTATTTACAATTCTCTTCGTATGCTGTAACACCAAAAACACTGTTGGCTACATCAGAGCTATCATGGGCAACACTGTTTTCGACCTCTAGGTTTCTATTATTTATGCTGTTTTCATTAGGGCAGTCTCTTCGGATTTCTGGTTCCATGTCATCTATGGTTTCTACATTTTTTGTTTCAACACTGTTAATAACATGAACGTTATTACTTCCTGTAATCCTGACACCAAATAGACCTTCATCTACTTTCACATTTTTGATTCTTACAACATTAAGTATTTCTTTGTTACTCTGGTTCCGAATCTCTGTTCCTAGCTCGCCATTTTCTGCTATGTACTCATTGTAGTCACGTTGATTTTTAATCTCTACATAGTTTACATTCTCATCTTCAGAGTTGATATGTGCTTTTTGTTTTGTAAGAGTAGAGCCTTTAAGAGAACGAGCTGTGTCAGTCATGAGTGCAGACTTTTCATCATCTATACCAACTAACATCATTCTTGGTTTTTTTACAGGTTTTGGCTTAGGTATGGGGACTGCTT
>CACVAR010000294.1:14866-18066 GCA_902727905.1 uncultured Sulfurovum sp.
CCACCACTACTTTCATCTTTTTTTAGTATGAGTTTATTTGAGGCTGTAACATTGGGTACATACATCCAGCGTCCTTGTGGGTAGTATCTTGAAATCAGTAAGTCTAAAGTAATCTCAGCATATTCAACATGACTTTGATGTTCTTTGTCACTGTCGTATTCTCCACGTCCATTACCACCGTAAGCTGTAAAGTTTGCAGTTTTGCCATCACGATATATGACGTCATAACCTGTTATGGCTCCAACTACTCTGTAGTCACCAATTTGGCTATTTGCTTGTTCTACCAGTTTATAGTTTTTACCAATATTATTGAGTGCTGTTTTAAAAAAGTTACTTACTTCTAAGGTTTGTAGACGGATTGAAGCTGTCTTATTTTCAATGAGGTCAATGCTAAAGTAACGCTTTGGAGACCAAACAACAGAAGTGTCACCGTAGCGAACACAAAATTCATCAGAGTGGATTCCCAATTGATTACATGGTTTAGCATTTTTTTTTGAGATGGAAGAGCCTTGTTTTACTGAATACGCTAGTTTTTCATTTATATTCCCTAGTGTACGTAGACTATCCCTAAAAGGTGTTTCAGCTGTTTGTATAGAGTCTTGTTGAAGTAAATCCAAATTAATATTTTTTTCACTACAGCCTATAAATAGAGTTGAAGAAACCAAACCCAAAAAAAGTAAGATGTTTTTTTTAAAAATCATTATGTACTTCCTTTATATGTTAGTTAGTAAATTATGACAAGTTTTTACTTATATTAGTTTTAATAATTAATATTTTAATTTAATATAATTTTAATAAATATAGAGAAAAAGGAAAGATTAGGGAGAAGGTTAGAGTCAATAGACTCTAACCTTGAGGAGTTAAAACTTTATACCGTTTGCAGTATTTAGGTTAAAAACAGCATTGTTACTTGCACTATTTTTAATGTCTAAATTTGTTGCTTTAGTATTTTTTGAAGCAAATTTAACACCATTAATAGTGTTAATATTTTGCGCTTTGTAAGTAGTTACGTTATTAGTAACTTCAACAGCTGAGTAGTCTCTTGTACCTTCAGTAGCTTCAATGGCTTTTACTGTTTCTGCATCAACAGCACTTAAAATTGATGCTACTGACTCTTCTGCTTGTGCTGAAGTTGCTAGACCTGCTGCTAATATAGCTATTAAACTTAGTTTTTTCATTAAATTCCTTTATAAAACTTTATACTTTAAAATTGAATACCATTTACGGTGTTTAAGTTAAATGCTTCCTGACTTTTAACTTGATTAACAACTTTTAAGTTTTTTGCATCTGTATTTTTAGAAGCAAACTTTACCCCGTTTAGGGTGTTAATGTTTTTAACTTTGTAGTTAATTACTGAATTCTCTACTGTTACATCAGTATAGTTTCTTGTACCTTCAGTTGCTTTAATGGCTTCTACAGCATTTGAGTCTACAGCTCCAAGAATTGATGTCATTGACTCTTCTGCGTGAACTGAGCTACCTAAACCTAATGTTAATATTGTAATTGCACTTAATTTTTTCATTTATATCCTTTAAGTTTGAATAATGAATTATTACATACTTTTAATTAAATTAATATTAATAATTAAAAATATAATTTAAGAATTTTTTAATTTATATAAACATTTCATTAAACTTGCTATTAAAAATAGGAGAGAATTTATCTTAAAATAGCATGTTTTAAGTTTTTTTTAATATTTTAACCTTTGATTTTAACCCATGATTCAAGGGTAATGGCATAAAATATAAAGAACTAAAAAAGGATACACAATGCAAAAATGGCGTTTAGATTTTAGAATATGGCACTGGATACATGCTGTGGTTATTTTAGGTTTACTTGGAACCGTGTTTTTACGAAAAACATTTCTAAGTTGGAGAACCAACAGTGAACTTTTGGTTCAGAAACTTGCTGAGATAAATATTGATATTACCATGGAACAAGGAAAAATGTTAGCAAAAGCCATCCGTGCGCCTATGTGGGAGTGGCACATACTTTTAGGTTATGCTTTGACAGCTCTGGTTATTTGGAGAATAGTACTCTTCTTTACAGAAAGTGGTAAGCAAAATTATCAAAATTTAGAAAAAGAGACTTTACATAAAAAAATAGTGAAGTACGGATACCTTGTTATTTATGCAACGATTTTGTTTATGACCATAAGTGGGTTAACAATGCACTTTCACGAGGTATTAGGTCTAACTAAAGAGTTAGTACATGATATTAAAGATATTCATGAATTGGTTTTTAACGTTATTCTTGTTTTTGTACCATTACATATTGTTGGTGTTATTGTTGCTGATGCTCGTGATGAAAAAGGAATTATTTCGGGGATGATACATGGTGAGAGGAAAGAAAAATAAATTGTAGATTCCGTGTTAAAAAAGCTAAAAGAAACAGCTTTTTTTCGATTTAGATTTTAGCGAACAAAGGCTGATAAGGCTCTTCACTTTTAAACAGAGAAAAAGCCAATAAAATGAGTTTTCTCATAGCAGCAATAACAGCTAATTTTTTAGTTTTAGCCCTAGAAGTAAGACGTTTATAAAAGGTTTTAATTCTATCATTATGTTGAATGGTACATAATGTTGGTAAGTAAAGAATGTTTCTTAACTGTTGCCCACCATGTTTAGATATTTTTTGTTTACCTCTAAAAGTTCCAGAGTCTCTCATAACTGGGTCAAGACCTAAAAGAGCTGTCATCTCTTTAGTATCACAATAATTCAAAATCAAATTAAGATTAAGTATAATGATAGAAAAAGAGCCATGAAAACATTATTAACGAGATTTAAAGAGTTACCTGGTTATAGAAAGTATAAAATAGCGAAATACAATGTGGGAGAGGTAGGCATTGACTATCACAGCTGATAATGGGAAAGTACCCCAAGGGCATTTACTATGGGTAGTTCGCTAAATATGAAGCCATTGCTAAAGCACTTGATTCTGACTTCTATTTTTGTCATCCTTACGCCTCTTGGGAAAGAGGTTTAAATGAAAACACCAATGGTTTAATTCGTCAATTTTTTCCTAAAGGCTCTGAATTTAGCTCTATCACGGATAAACAGGTTTTAGCTGTTCAAAATAACCTAAATTTTAGACCTAGAAAAACTCTTGGCTTCAAAACTCCTAATGAAATTTTTCATGCTACAATTACAGTCAACAGTAAATCAGTTTAGGTGTGTTGCACTTGTTGGTTGAATGTAAGCTTT
>CACVAR010000295.1 GCA_902727905.1 uncultured Sulfurovum sp.
TTCCAAGAGATGGTGGCTCAGTTTAGCCGTGACCCGTATAATCCAGGAACATGGAGTACACCAAACCCTAAAGCATATACCGAGAGTGAAATTGGGATTGATTTTTTAGCAGAGCGTATTAACAATATGACAGCTTTTTTACATCAAAAGTACAATAAACCCGTGTTTTTACCTTATATGACGGTTGCCACAGCCACATGGGATGATACAAATGTAAATGGTCAAATAGACAGTAACGAAGTAGACTTAGAAGGTTGGGAAGAGAAAGCTTCTCAGACTTATCAAGATATGTTAGATCTTAGAGGAGAGTTACAAAGTAATGGACTCTTTGGTTATGCTCCAATGGCACTTTTTGATGACCCAGCTCATGATAAAGGTGGCTATCAATATTTTATGAATAATGAGTACCATTTAGGTGTGAGTAAAACGAATGCTCAAGATGGAGTTCATACACGTTTATTGGGTGATTTATCTCCTAAGTCAAATATTTTGAACTTTATTTATTAGGAGTATTATTGACTTTTATCAATATGCCTTTTCAGGCATTTGAATATACTATGATGACTTTTCTAAGGAGTATGGTATATGTTATTTAAAAAAACAGAAGTACAACAAGTTTCAAATGTAATGATGAATATGTTACATGAAGAAGAGATTGAGATTGTTAATAATTTTCATGATGCTGTTGTGGCAAAAGATATTGATAAGATTGATGAACTTTTTAAAGTACTAATATATGACGTTGAAGATCATTTCTCTACAGAAGAAGATATGATGGAAGAGAGTCAGTTTTATGCTGCAGCTATTCATAAAGCTGAGCATGATAGTATGCGAAAAAAAGTTCAAGCCATTGAAGCTGCTTGGAATACAAATAAAGACCCCAAAGAGGTTCAAAACTTTTTAGAAAGTGACTTTAAATCTTGGATGGTTTTGCATGTAGCAAGATGGGATTCTGAAACAGCCATGCACTTAGGTGATTCAATATAGAATGAGTCTTAAACGTTCTTTATCTAAAACCTTTAAATTCACGATTACTTGACGGTTCGTATGTTATAATCCTTGGAAAAAAGGAAATAATAATGATACGCCTTTTAGTCATACTTACTCTTCTAATTCATGGTACTCATGCGAGTTCACAGAAATACTTTATTCAATTTGGTTCTTTTAAAAACTTAAAAGGTTTGGAGAAAAGTATTGATGGACTTCCTAGTTCTTTACGTTCCCATGTGCTGATTGTACGTTCAAACTCTTGGTACATTCCTTTTGCATACCATACTTCTAACAAAAATGCCTTGAAATCTAAGTTACCTCTTTACAAACGTTATTTTAAAGATGCACGTATAGCAAACTCTTCTTATATATTAAATCACCCTTTAGTACGTAATTATGCGACAGAAACAAGAACGCAAGTTGCTCCAAAAAGAAGATACATCCCACCAGTAAAACAGTATAAACAACCTTTGTTGCAGTATGCTCCACCTGTTAAAAGACAGGCTATACCTAAGTACCAAAATGTTGCTATATCTCCTGAAGACAATATTTTGACTAACATACAACCTTTAGCACCCATTACACCTACACCAGGTGTAACACAAGCAGTAGTGACTCAAAAAGTAGTACGAAAACAGGTTGAAGAAAATGATGTTTTCTCTGATGTTCAGCCTAAAAAGTACAAAAATTTTTCAAAACAAATGTTAAGTGGTCAACACTACTACTTGGCATATAAAAAAACTGACAGTAATCCTAACTTACTTATTAAAGTGAGTTTTGGAAATCATCAAGTAACCTATCAGCCTGTTATTGGAGAGATGAAAATGACTAAAGCCAATTATGTAACAGAAGGAGATAGGTTGTATATGTTTGCTGATACTTTTACTCGAAATGGTTCATTTTCTAAATTGGATGAGCATAGAAGTAATCACTTTTTAGTTTCATCATGGGCAAAGGGTAAAAAACTGAATACACTCCGTTACTATTATAAAATGAATGATGCTAAGGAGTATTTGGGTCTAGGGACCTCGGATGGTTTGGCTGAGATTTTGTCAGAAGGTGATTACGACGACTTCTTTTTAGATGAATAATAGTTTTTAACAGAATAGTTTTCCTAAAGTTATATTTTATTTTTTCATAAAAATAACTATGTATAAAAGAAAAATAAAAGTGATTTATTTGTTCATATTTTAAAGATTAATATAAACTTTGGTAATTTTAATAATTATATTACTTGATATAAATTATAATTTGTATACAAAACATTAGGAAGATAAGATGCAGAAAGTTATACGGAATATATTAATATTATTGTTTGCTTTTAATCTAGTTCTTGTGGCTAACTCAACAGTTGATAATCCAAGCTATATCGCTTCATCTGTTGAATCAGGAGAAGTTACACAAGGCATAGAAACAGTCGAAATAGGATTAAATTCTTTTGGCACTTTAGGTATAATCATCATGGTAGCACTCAGTTCTCTACTGGGTGCATTTTTTATGAAAGATGAACTCTCAGACGCATTTAAACAATAACATTGTTAAAAAGCTAAAATCTCTTCAAGGCTTTTGTAGCCTTGACTGCAACACATATGTCCAGCTTCATCTATCTTGACTACAGACGGAAAAGAATTGGCTCCCATAGAACGTGCTTTAGAAAAATCATGGTGCATCAGTAGTTCAGCTCTCTCACTTTTATAAAACTCTAAAAACTTCTTTTTATGATCTACATAAGTTAATAATACTTCTAAAGAGGTCGTATCTTCTCCTTTAGCATAAAATCCTTCTTGCACTTTTTCTAAGTACTCAAAAGAAGCATCATCACCCCAAAGCTCACGAATGGTTACAATGGCTTTACAAGCAGGATAAGTGTCATAGTCAAAAGTATCTTTGTTAAGTAAAGAGAAGTTGAACAGTTGTTGGGTTTGTTGTTGTACAGCATTCCAGTTTTGAGCTAAATAGGCTTTACTCTGTTCCGTCCAAGCCATCTGACCTTTTGTTCTGAGTCCACCTACTACCAATGAAAATTTATAGGATGTAGAATGTTTCTCTCTTAATTCTTTTATAATAGGGTGGAAACCCCAACACCATGAACACATGGGGCCGATTACGAAGATGAGGTGGGGCATAAAAATTTTCCTTAATGTAATTATAAAAGGGAGTATATCAAAAATGTTAAAGTAAACTTTAACATTTTTAGTTTTAGACATTATTCATTCAAGCTCAAAAGCTACTTTACAGAAAAAGTGTCTTTAATAGCATCTGTAAAGATACTAAAAAAACTATACATTGGTCCATCTTTTTGAAAACAGTTTAACTCGTGAAGACAGTTACCATCTTCACAGCTCTCTCCAGACTCGGTTTTAATCTCTGAGAGATTCCAGCCAGATTTAGGCGTATCATTTGTGGTTGCAGTATTTATTGTACTCGAATCAGCATAAGCTATACCGAATAAAAATAGACTTAGGAATAAGGTTTTTTTCATCATTTAAGACTCCATATTTTTGATTCTATAATATATTAATACCTAAGAATAAAATAGAGTGATTTTGTTTATTGATACTATTTAAATGTTAATAAGACAAAATATAGGTTGTTAATTATTTTCTTGGGATATTTTTAAGCTCTTTTTTTTAAAAAAATTTAGTTTTGAATT
>CACVAR010000296.1 GCA_902727905.1 uncultured Sulfurovum sp.
TTTAGAAAAAAGTTTAGCATTTTTTTATGATTTTAACCCTCATTTAGTTGATTCTGCAAAGTTGGCAAAAAAATTAGAACTTCCTATTTATATGATGCATGGAAAAAAAGATGAACTGATTTCTTATAAACAAGGTCAAAAACTGTTTGATGCTTTTGCTTCTAAGGAGAAAAAGCTCTATTTAGATGAAGAGGGTAATCATCACAACATTTTGGTAACTAAGCATCAGTTTTATAAAGAGAGTGGGTTGTTTTTGTTAGGAGAAAAGAATGAAATATGTACTGGATGTACAATATAATAGTAATGAAAATGCTCTAATAGCGTAACTCGCTAACAATAGGTAGATGGTCAGAACCTAAATTTTTCTCTACAAATATATTTGCAACTTGAAACTCATTAGAAATTAAAACATGATCAATAGCAAGTTTAAAGTTTGGAAGGAGTGGGAGTTGCTTTTCAAGTGAAATAGACCATCTTAGCCCTTCAATAACTTTGGTGTTTGACGCTTCTTCTATCTCTTTAACCGTATGGCTCCATGAAGCAGCATTAAAATCTCCTGCTATGATGCTTGGGGATTTGATATCTTTGAAAATGGGTTTTATCTTTTGTATCTGTTCTGCTTGTGAAGAGGGGTAGGGCCAACGGGTATGGATGGAAACAATGTTTATGGGCTTCTTTTTAACCATAATTTGTGACCATATCAATCCTTCTCCTTGAAGACAAGTACTACTCTCTTCGTTAAATGGATGTTTTGAGAGTATAGCAACAGCACCAATACGAGGATAGAATTCACAATAAGCTTGGTAAGGGTAAGCTCCTTTTCTCCAAGCTAAGTGAGGATAGCGTTCTGAAAACTCTACTAGATAATGTTCTTCTTTTAATGCTTCTAATTTTTTTTGATGCTCCTTGGTTACTTCTTGTAAAGTAATAACATCTGCTTGACTCTCTTTGAGATAGGCTACAACTGAGTCCATTTTAGGGTTGTCATAACGTAGATTAAATTGTATGTGTTTTAGGGTGCTGTTTTTGTCATGCTCAATAGGTTTAGGTTTAAACGGTTGATTTAAATAGTATAGATACAAGGAGGCAAGCATAATCAGTAGTAAATAAATAAGTAAATTTTTAAGTTCATGAAAAAATGCGAGTAGAAACATGGTAGGGATAAGAACAAGTAGTAAGTGTATACGAAAATGGCTATAAGAATCAAAAAGAGGATGTAAGAAGTTTAAAAAGCCTAAGAGAAAAGGAACAGCTAGGGATATAAACAGAACATAGATGAGTTGTTTTACGATTTTTTTGGGTGATAAATTCATATTTTACTTTTGTGTTTAACTTCAATTAATGACAAAGAGTAATGAAGATATAATTAGTTTATTAAAATAATATTACAATTTGACATGTTTTATAGCGTGATTTTTTATTTATGCTATGCTTAGAAAAAGGGTAGTATATGCAAAATTTATTTAAGTTAACAAATGGAATGGATGGACTGATGACAAATAATGTATCGTGTACAGTAGAAAGAAGCTCGTATTATTGGGATTATACTCCATTAGTTGAAAATACTTCAACTTTATTAGATCATAATAAATATAATGTAGTTGATTTATTTTGTGGAGCTGGGGGTATTAGTTGTGGGTTACACATGACAAATGAGTTTCAGACTGTTTTAGCAAATGATATCTATACTCCTGCATTAAAGACTTATAAAAGAAACAATCCAACAGTACCAACTATTTTAGGAGATGTTCGTAAAATTACAGAAGAAAATTATGATGAAGTATTAAAAGATAAAAAAGTTCATTTAGTTACTGCAGGTGTACCGTGTCAGGGCTTTTCTTTATCTAATAAAAAAAGACATGTTAATGATGAACGTAATTTTTTATTTTTAGAGGTTATTCGATTTGTGAATATTTATAATCCAGATGTGATATTAATTGAGAATGTTACTGGAATGAAATCTCTGAATAAAGGTTCTTTTGTAGAGGAAATAAAACTTGAATTAGAAAAAGCAGGAAAAGTTGGGTATAAAGTTTTGGATCCTCAATTACTAAATGCTGCAGATTATGGTGTACCTCAATTAAGAAAAAGATTAATTTTTTTAGCTGTTAGAAATGGTTTGTCTGAGATAGCATATCCAGAAGCAAAATATGGAGAGGGACTAGAGCCTTATAGAACAATAAAAGATGCAATTTTTGATTTACCTAAATTAGATAATAATGATGAAAAAACTATATATGGTAAAAAAGTCTTAACAGAGTATCAAAAATTATTAAAAGATAAACAACCTACATTGTTTAATCATAAATCACCTAAACATCCAGATAGTACCATTGAAAAAATTTCCAATACAGAGCCTACTAAACCGATGTATGAAAACTATAAACAACGTATTAGATTAGGATGGGATATTCAAAGTCCTACACAGGTTGCTGGAGGAATACGACCACAATTTCAGTTTGGACACCCTTCTCAAAATAGAGGTTTATCTATTAGGGAACGAGCAAGAATTCAAAGTTTTCCTGATAACTATGAATTTCTAGGAGGTATTGTTCAGTGTCGTGTTCAAACAGGTAATGCTGTTCCTCCATTGTTAGCTAAAGCTTTAGGTGAAGAAATTATAAAAGTTTTGGATAAAGAATATAAGGATAAATAGTATGGGATATAGGATTTGGTATAGCACTCAAAATTTAGCAGACTATATTATAGATTATACAATATTGGCTGGTGAAGTTAATATTGAAAAGAAAAAGATGTATGAAAGTGATGCTAATAATGCTAAAAACTTTCATTCTTTACTTGATCATATTAAGAAGATATTATATTTAGATGCTCCAGATTTAATCGTTGAAAAAGATTTAGAACCTATTTTCTCGATAGAAATTAGTACAGAGGCTGGGACAGGTCATAATGCTTTTCAACGTTTTGCTAGATTAGCAGCATCAGTTGAAAATAATGTACCTTCATTTTATATTTATCCTGAAGCATCTATTGTTCATCGGACTAATAGTATAACATGGGATAAAATTAACCCTTTAATACTTCAAGCATTAAAAAAAGCGATGGATATTTATCAAATACCTGCACTTTTATATTATTTTCCCAGTGATTTTAATGAATATCAAGATAACCCACATAAATCACCTAATTTACAGTCAAAAGGTTTGAAGTTTGATCAGAATTTTCTTATCTACTCGGGTTGCCCAGACTCTACAGGTATTGATATGGTTGATATGTTTAATGCAATGAACTCAATTTTACAGGAAGTGAGTACCTTTGGTGTTATAGATGGAAGAAATAGAGTGATACGGTCACATAATATTGTTAATAAAGTTGATGAAATGGAAGCGATTTATCATGCCAGGGTTGGTGATAGAGAATGGTCACCTCTAACTTCAACGATTGAAGTTCCTACGTCAAAACTTATTAACTATTTATCTAACTTTCATACTAATATATATAATGTTGGTGACTTGTTAAATAGTAGAGAGAGAACAATTATTTATTGTGTTAATGCAAAATTTAGAGGAGACCCATATCCTGGTGCGTTAGCAGCAATTGATTATTTAAAAACTAGACAAGGCAAAACTTTCGAGGAAAGATACTTTAACCTAGTTTTAGCATGGGGAAAAGTTGAAGAGACAGAAGATAGTTTAAGTATAGAGTCTACAAAAACAGATCAAGATATAAGCACTTTTTTTACACAAGTTGAGTCAAGTGAAAACAGAAGTAATATACTTTCTAAATCATTTAGTGAATTACATAATCATGAGATTTCAAGATATTATATGCAAGTAAGATATGGCTCAATGTTTTCTAAAGTTAAACATATAAGAGTTTATTCTTATTTTGCAGATGCCATTCTTTTTCATGATGGTGCTTTATGGAGAGATGGCTAATATGACAGAGGAACAGATAACTAAAAAAATATTGGCATGGCTGATGGAACATGATTGGGAAATTATTAGTTATGATTTTCCTCAAAGTGGAACAGGTAAATATTTACACCCAAATGTGGATGATAGAAAAGAAAAAACAAAGAATCATAAAGCCTTTATTCCTGATATTATTGCAGTAAAAAAAGAAACAGCTCTTTTCTTTGAGAATAAAAATAGATTTTATTTGGATGATTTTATTAAAATTAAAAGCCTTAAAAATAAGAATATATATAGTAACGCAATTAATAAGCTATTGGAGAATAAGAATATTAAAAATATTTATTATGGTATTGGTGCTATAGACAGTAAACATTTTATAGAGAATGCAAACATATATAAATGCCATGTTGACTTTATTGTAGTAGTAGGAAATAATGTTGAATTTTTAGTTGATGGATTTGAACTATGATAGTTGAAATAGTAGGTAGGTCTAAATGACTTTCCAAAACCAATTAGCCTACTCAGCATCTGCAGGTTCAGGTAAAACATTTGCCCTTTCAGTACGGTATCTCTCTTTACTTTTTATGGGGGAAGACCCTTCAAACATTTTAGCTGCAACTTTTACGAACAAAGCAGCAGCTGAGATGAAGCAGAGGGTTATTGCTTTACTTATAAACCTTGAAGAGAAACCTGCTGAGTTAGCAAAGATAGTAGAAGAGACAGGCTTTACTAAAGAGCAACTTTTAGAGAAACAACCAGCTATACTAGAAAACTTTTTGTCTTCTTCTAACTTTATAGTGACACTTGACAGTTTTTTTACTTCCATTTTACGTTCAGCTTCACTGTACATAGACATAGAACCAGACTTTGTGACCAAAGAGATAGACGCGACCACGAAAGAAGAGAACTTTTTAGAAGAGGTACAAGCCAATTCTCTTTTGCATCAGTTGGTGAAACTTGCCATGAATATTGAAGACAAACGCTTTTTAAAGATGTTTGAGTTAATGCAGAACTTTTACAAGATAGATCCTTTGCTTCCTAATGTAAACTATGAACTTCATTCTACTGTTGAATTGGAAGTTCAAATAGATGCTAAACGAGAGGAACTAGACCGTTTAGTAGTAGAATCTGGTGCTTCTAAGACAGCTGTTAAGAACTTTGAAGCGATGGAAGTGAAAGCATTATTTAAAAAGTCGGTCTTTGAAAAGAGTTCTTTGTTAGATCACAGAAATTACAAAAAATATGTAGAAAAAAATCCACAAATAGAAACACTCTTTTTAGAACTTAAAGGACTTTTAGCACAGTGGGCTAGGGTGAAAGAGCAAGTAGTGTTGCATAACTTATTTCAGGTTTATGATTACTATAAAAATGCGAATATATCTACAGCACGCCAATTGGGGGTGTTGAGTTTTGATGACCTTACTTATTTTACGCATAGGTTATTGCATGAGAGTATTAATAAAGAGTTTTTGTATTTTAAAATAGACAGCCGTTTTAGACATATATTACTCGATGAGTTTCAAGATACTTCGACTCTACAGTTCTTACTCCTTAAACCTCTTATAGATGAGGTGACAGCTGGACATGGAACGGCTGAGTTTAGAAGCTTCTTTTATGTAGGAGATACTAAGCAGTCACTTTACCGTTTTAGAGGTGGGGTAGAAGAGCTTTTTGATGCTGTGGCTGCTTCTTATGAGATTGAAATCTCTAAGATGGATACAAATTACCGTAGTTCAAAGGCTGTGGTTGAACAGGTGAATTTTTGGTTTGAGCCTTATATGAAAGATTATGTTCCTCAAAAAAATAAAGCAGGGGCAAGTGAAGGTTTTGTGTCTGTGATTGAGGCTGAAGAATTAGTAGATGAGACACTGGTTCAACTAGCTTTTTTACTTGAAAATAATATAGCCTTACGTGACATAGCCATTTTAGTAGCAACCAATAAAGATGGTGCAACTGTTCAAGAAGCTTGTTATGAGAAAGGTTATGCAACCTCACTTAAAACATCTTCGTCATTAAAACATACAGCCAAAGTAGCTGCTGTTGTGGAAATGGTTGAATATCTCTTTACAGGTATAAAGTTAGATGCAAAAGCAATGTTTCAAGCTGTAGGAAAAAACTTAGATGAGTTAGACCTCTCTTGGTTTCATCCATTTATGGAACCTTTGGCTGTGGTGCATAAACTTATTGCTCTTTTTGGTTATTTTGAAGATGACATGAACTTGTTGAAGCTTTTAGAGTTTACTTCAGGGTTTTCAGATATTCCTACTTTTTTAGAAGAGTTTGCTCTTTCTCAAATAGAGGTGGCTGGTTCGGCTAAAAATGGGGTACAGATTATGACCATACATGGTTCAAAAGGTTTGGAATTTGAACATGTCATCGTCTTAGACCGACTAAAGGGAGCTGCTCCAGATAGGTCAACCCTTTTATATGAGTATGATGAAAGTTTACAGGTAGAAAATATTTTTTATAAGATGTCTGGACGTGATAATTTTGATGAACACTATGCTACTTTGTTGGCTAAACAAAAAGTGCTAAATGAAAAAGACAAAATGAATGTGCTTTATGTGGCATTAACCAGAGCTGTAGAGAGTATGATAGTTGTTAGAAAAGAGAAAGGTTCAATATTTGATTTACTAGGCATAAGACCAATGTCTGTAGGTTCGATTTCATCGAACAAAGAAAACAAACAACTCGAACAAATAAAACCTGAACTCATAACCATAACCCACTACGGAACACAAGAGGTAAACAAAGAAGAAGAGGAAGATGAAAAAGATTATGATGCCATTTTATTTGGTACGGCTTTACACTATACTTTAGAAATGACTTCTTCTTTTTCACTCATGGGCATGGCAGAAGCAATGGCTGCAACGAAGAACCGATATGGGTTAGTCTTAAGTGAACAGAAATTAGCAGAGATTAAAAAACGTGTTTTAGACTTAGTGACAAATGGTCATTTTAAAAAGTTATTAGAAGGTGCCAGTGTTCATAGTGAACAGTCACTTGCTTTTGAAGATGAACTAAAACAAGTAGATTTACTTTTAGAGTATGAAGAGAAGTGTGTGGTGATTGACTATAAGAGTTCTAAGAAGTATCATTTAAAACATGTAAGTCAAGTTAGGCATTATAAAAAAGCTGTTCAGAGTATTCTTAAGAAGCCTACAACTGGGATAATTATTTATCTTTTAGAGGATGGAACAGAATTTGTTGGGGTTTGATTGATTTAGAGATTATGTAAAGAAAACTTAAAAATCTTTACATGTTCTTGGGAAGTGTAAAAATTATTTCAATCTTTTTACATACATCTACTTTTCAACGCTTTGATGATATTATAAATTTAATCTATACATAAAAGGAAAAATAATGAAAGATTTATTAGAACGAATTACTATTGATCCTGAGATATGTCATGGTAAACCATCTATACGTGGACTGCGTTATCCTGTAGAGATGATATTACAACTCATGAGTAGTGGAATGAGTGTTGAAGAGATTTTAGAGGATTATGAAGATTTAGAAAAAGAGGATGTTATGGCTGTACTTTTGTATGCTTCAAAATTAACTGAGGTAAAATCAATTTATAAACTCGATGTTGCCTAATGAAATTCATAGTTGATGCTCATTTACCTAAAAAGCTTTCTCTTTTACTTGAATGGAAAGGGCATGATTCTATACATACTTTAGATATGCCAAGTAAGAATGCTACAAAAGATAGAGAGATTAATCAACTTTCATTGGATGAAAAAAGAGTCTTGATTACTAAGGATTTAGATTTTATTGAATCTTTACTTATTTCAAACAAGCCTTACAAACTCATTTACATAGCTACAGGTAATATTTCAAACAAAAAACTTTTAGAGATTTTCAGTAAAAATATTGAAAAAGTTATAGAAACACTAGTAGAAAACAGACTTATAGAAATTACGAAAAATGAGATTGTAGTAAAAGGGTAAATAAAAGATAGCTATTAAACTTAAATAAAACTTAATTTAAATAAAATTTAAGGTTAAGTGGTTATAATTCGCCCACTAAAGTCCATGGCGTAGGTTATGGAGCTTATTTTATTTAAGGATATTACATGAAATTAACATCTGTAATGAAGCCTCATGAAGTTCAAAGAGATTGGATTCTTATTGACGCTGAGGGAAAAACATTTGGTCGTATTTTAACAGAAGTAGCAACTTTTTTAAGAGGTAAACACAAGCCTTCATTTACACCAAATGTTGACTGTGGTGATTACGTTGTAATTATTAACGCTGAAAAAGCGAAATTTACAGGTAACAAACTGGCAACTAAAGAGTACTTTACTCACTCAGGTTACTTTGGTTCTACTAAAAGTAAAAAACTTGACGAAATGTTAGAAGACAATACTGAAAAACTTTACAGACTTGCTGTAAGAGGTATGCTTCCTAAAACAACTCTTGGTAGAGCAATGTTGAAAAAACTTAAAGTATATGCTGGTGCTGAACACCCACATACTGCACAAATTAACAAAGGAGCGTAATCGATGGCAACTACATACGCAACAGGAAAAAGAAAAGCAGCAATTGCTAAAGTATGGTTAACTCCAGGTAACGGTGAGATGACTATTAATGGTAAATCATTAGACGAGTGGTTAGGTGGACATGAGACACTTAAGATGAAAGTTAGACTTCCTTTAGAAGCAACTAAGCAACTTGAAGCTGTTAACATTAAAGCAACGACACTTGGTGGTGGTTATTCAGCTCAAGCTGATGCACTTAAGCATGGTATTACAAAAGCACTTGTAGCTTACGAAGAGTCTTTTAGAACTATTCTTAAGCCTATGGGACTTATGACTCGTGACTCTAGAGTTGTTGAGCGTAAAAAACCAGGTAAGAAAAAAGCGAGAAGATCTCCACAGTTCTCAAAAAGATAGTCCTTACTATTTTTTACTTTTTTGGTCAACCACTTGGTTGACCTTTACTTTCTAATTTTCTTTATTTTTCATATTTTCTTTCTTTTATTAATTATATTTATATTTAAACTAAAACTGTGATAATCTAATAATTTAGGCACATAACATATTTTTTTACATGATTTTAACTCATATTTCTCTAATTTTTATTCAATTTTATTAATTTATATAATTAAAATTATATTTTTATATATTATTAAGTTTTTTAAAAACTCATTTAGGTTATTCTCCGTAATTATATTAAATTTAAGGCTAAAAGATGAGAATATTACAACAGATATTACTACTATGTATTATTCCTATGGTTTCTTTTGCAAATGTTACTTCTTTGGAGATGTTTACACTTAATGATGGTACAGCACCATTTAGCGTAGATAGTACAGCAGGAAATGATGATTCAGCAAATAATGAGATTGTAAGAACACATGATGATATACGTTACAGAGCAACATTTGTGACAGATGGGGGAGATAGTTCGGTTATAGGTACATTTGTATTACCTAGTATTGATGCTGGTCCTACAGCTGGTGAACCTGCTGCGAAATGGAAAGAGATACCTCCTCAGTGTTTGGCTAGTGGTTCATCTCTCTCAGCAGATGGGGGTACGTTAATTTGTAATATGGGAGACTTTCCAAATCCTTCAACCGTGGCAATTGAACCTATTGTTAAAGTTAGTGGACGTACTCCTAATGGACAAGAGATTGATTTTGCAGTTTCTGTGGATGGAGAAGGAAGTGCAACAGCTCAATCTACAGAGATGGCTACGGCGATTGAGGCAAGTTATTATGATACAGTGGTGACTGCTGGTGTGGCTTCTAAAGGTGTTTTGGCTGTTGATGGTCGTTTGGATCAACTTGTTTCAGCTACACCTAGATTTGACTTGATGATGGGAAACTCACTTAATCATGGAAGTGGTTATACTCGAGCAAGTGGATTTAATGGACTTGGTGGACCAAATGGGGAAGCTGGTCGTGCTTTAGCCTATGGGGTGTTTATGTTTGCTCATGAACTGAAAGGTTCTGAGATGCTCAATCCTAACATACCGTTTGAATATACAGTGACCACAACGGATGCGAACATTTCAGGACAATCTTCTTTACAAACAGCTTTAGATAATTCAAAGCTGGTAAGTTGGACAGGTGCACAAGGGAATCAAAATCAAAATTTAAATCCTGGTTGTAAAAATGGTCCTTTAAATGGTTATCATATGCTTGGGGATAGAGGAACCGTTAATAAGAATCATTCTATTGTTTTAAATGGAGGGACAGTTAATTGTAGCCAAGCATCTGATGGTGAACCAATTGTGGCGACAGTTTCAAATATTGATAGTTCTTTAGAGCATTTTCCTACGTATGTACCTGTAGGAGGAGGAACAAATCCCACGGATAATAATGAATGGTATGTGATGTCCAAGATAGTAAGTCAATATCTGTTTTTAGATGATATTCCTGAGGATACAAGGGTAACACTTAATACTTGTGTCCGAATGACCACTGCACCTGTTTCTATCTCAGGACAAGTCAATGTAGATATTAATCCATATGTTGATGAGACAGATAATGGTAATTTAGGAAACCAATGTCAAGCAGAGGGTTTTGAAAGAAAATTATTCGGTTTAGCAGGCATGTCTCATACTGTTCGTGCTATTTCAAATACAGCAGCTGGTGCAGATGTGCGTATAAGTTCAGACAGTAGAGTTAATATGGCTAAACCTGGAGAACAATATCATTCAAGATTATATATTTCTAATACAGCTTCTGAGACCCTGAAGTATAGAATGTGTGAAAAACTTGATAATGCACGACAAAAGTTATTGACAGGAAGTTCCCAAGGAAACCTTGCTGGAGTTTCTGTACAAAAAGGTGCTGAAGAGCCTAGTAATATTGAATGGGGAGTCAAAGTGGCTGACGGTACAGGTAGTATTCATGATTCATGGGGGGAATATACCAATGTTAATCTTGTTCAAAATGGAGGGAATGCTTATAATCTACATCCCTCTCTAGGAAGTGGTACTTTGTATGAAGAGGCAAACTGTGGAGATGCTGATCCTTCAGGAAGTACAGCTGGTGTCCCTGAAGCATGGTTTCCTAACCATCAAGCTGTGATGGATGCTGGGTACAGTTTAGATCAAGTTACGATGTTAAGGGTTGATGGTAATTTGATAGCAGGTGGACAAATATTTGCTTTTTTAACACATGAAGCACGTGAAACTTTTAGATATGATGCGAATGATGTACTGTTAAATCCTATTGGTATAGACTTAAACTATACCCAAGGTGATTTTATTCCAAGTGGCTCACATATACCTAATATCATGACAGGAATGATTTATGATATGAATGGAACAGAGATTCATAGATACAGACAAAGAGATGCTTTAGAACTGGGTGAAAATCGATTTTTAAGAATCAGACAAAGTTCTGTACCTTCAGCTGGACTAGAGGTTGCTGTAGGAAACAGTATAGAGTATACTTTAACCCCAAATTATGCAAGTCCTTCAAGTAATTTAACCCCAGCCAATATTATGGTGACAAATGTTTTACCTGAAAATATGACCTATGTTTCAACCACCAGTGGACCGACACCTTTGGTCATGAATAATACCCCAAGTCTTGGTTTTACAACATTGGTATGGACAATGGCAAATCAAGTTCCCATTCAACAAACTTACGGAGGAAGAGATTTTTCTACGGCAGCCAATCTAAGCCCCATTGTTTTTGAAGCCAGAGTCAATACCAACAGTGTTAGTGGTGATAAGTTAGTGAATTGGGTGACTTTGTCTGATGGAGGAAATGATAGCCCTCTTGAAGGGGATTGTACGGATTATAATACTTCTATTGTTAATGATGAATATGTGGGGTATGCTAATTGTCTTCCTGCTTATGGTTCAGCTGTGGTTAAAGCAGAAAAAACTCTTAATCTTGTTTCAGCCCCTCCAGGTTTCCAAATCTTTACAGAAGGTTTAGACCCTATTGTTTCAGTAGCGAGTACTTATCGAAATACCATTAACTGGGCATCTATTGGTTCAAGTATGAATGACTTGAAAGTGATTGATATATTTCCTTATAATGGTGATGCAAGAGGCAGTAACTTTACAGGAACCAATACCTTGGTTTCTGTGGCTAAAAACAGTGAGTTAAATAGTTCAACAGCTACTTTATATTATACAAAAGCACTAGCAAGTAGTATTAACAGTGACCCATCAGATGCCTCTAATGTCTTAGATGGTTCATCAATTTGGTGTGATATGGGTGATGATGCCACAACGCCTGATGTAGGTTCTGCTGGATGTCCTTTAAATTTAGGAGAAGCTACAGCTTTATTGGTGAATCAAACTTCTTTACTTTTAGCTGGAACAACTTATGGAGCTGAGTTGCTCTTTACACAAACAGCCAATAAAGAACATGATGTTTATAAAAACAGTATTTCAGCACAGGGTTCAAGTATTAATCTTATTAGTAGTAATAGTGTTGAAACGGAAGTATTAACTCCTTCTATTGTGAGTAGGGTTTGGAATGATGCTAACCGTAATGGTGTTGTCGATAATTCAGAATCTGGTTTCTCTTCTGTACGTGTTACTTTAGGAGGAAATGATATTGATGGAACGGCTATTAATATTTTTGCTGATACAAATGCCAGTGGGTATTATGAATTTAATTTAAGCAATGGACTGATTAAAGCCAGTGATGCGAATGGTTATACCTTAAGTGTTTCTAACCCTCCTGCTGGAATGGTGACAACTTATGATGTGGATGATGGGTATCATTACCCAAATACAGCAACTACACAACACAACTCAGGAAGCATTGTTTTAAATGCAGCTGATGATTTAACGAATGTGAACTTTGGTTATGCCACACCATTTGTACTTAGTGTGGGCATTGATGTTAATGACTCAGTGACTTCATCAGGGGGTGTTGCCTTAACAGACATTTTTGGAAATGACAATGTTAATGGTGCTACTTTTACTTTAGGAACGGATGCGAATATTACGCAAATAACCACCACAACACTTTTAGATATTAACTTAACGACAGGTATTGTTACGGTACCAACTAACACCCCTGCTGGTATTTATACTGAAAACTATACGGTTTGTGAAAATACAAATCCAAGTAATTGTATGACGGCTGATATTAGGGTTACGGTTTTAGCTGGAGAGATAGATGCGATTGATGATGACTTTTCGTCTACCATTATACTTAGCCCTGTAGGTGCTGTAGCAGGTGATGTTACACCTATAGGTAATGATACCCTTAATGGAGAAGATATTAATGACTCTTTAGTGATTTTAAGTCTTGTTCCTGAGCATAGTACCTTAACAACAGTTACACTGGAGAATAATGGAACATTAAGTGTTGATGCTAATAGTACAGTAGGAACTTATACGGTGGCTTATAAATTATGTGAGGCACTTAATCCAAATAATTGTGATGAAGCCAATGTTAGCGTGGTGGTTTTAGAAGACACAGATAATGATGGTATTGCTGATATTTCAGACCCTGATGATGATAATGATGGGGTTAGTGATGTTGATGAACTTGACCATGGTAGTGACCCTTTGGATAATAGTTCAAGTACCTTAGCCTCTATAGCTTCAGTGGTTGAAGATATAGCAGGAAATGCAGATGGTAGGGCTACAACAGCTAATGAAATTAATATTATTGATGGGGTAGAGAATGCACTTACAGATGTGGATTATTCAACAGCATTCGCCAATGGAAGTTATGTAGACAGAGCAAACCCAACAGTAGAAGAGATTCAGGTTGCAATAGATGAAGTGAATGCTATTACAGCAATTTTTCCAACTAATAGTCGTGATACTTGTGCTAAATGTACACCAAAAGGGTGGTTTGCTGATTCTGGTACACCTGATGTATCAAACAGAGAACATGCAGCTGATATAGGTACATCAAGAGGAAACAGTCCTTGGTACAATGCACCAATACCTCTTCCTCCAAATGGACATACTACTTGGGTTTCACTTCGTGACTTAGGTCCAGCAAATGCTTTACCTGAAGAGGTTATCAGTACGACCATAAAAGGTTTGACTGTTGGTGAAACGTATGTTGTTACTTTATATACATTAACAGCTTTATCATATTATGCACAAAATTATAGTGACTCTTTTAGTTTCCAAGTTGGTTCAAATCCTTTAGAAACCGTATTGACGACTACTAATGATGCTTGGGTAGAGACAAAAATTCGTTTTGTTGCTACACAAGCAACAGAAGAGTTAAAATTGTCAATAGGGGATAACTCAGCAGCTAATTGGGAATCTGTACAAATTTCTGTAGATAGTATTATGGAGATTAGAACCCCTATCATAGAAGACATAGCAGGAAATGCAGACGCAACACCAGCCACAGCAGAACAGATAAATGCCATAGCTGGGGTAGAGAATGCTTTAAGTGGAATAGATTATTCAACAGCTTTAGCTAATGGAACGTATGTAGATTCAGCCAATCCAACAGCTGCCGAGATACAAGCCGTTATTGATACCTATAATGCAACAGTTAGTATTGACACAGACAATGCAGAACACTTGGCTATCTTGGGTATTTCAAAAGCAGAAGCTGATGCCTTAATGGCTCTTTATAATGATACGAATGGTACAGCTTGGACAGACAAGACAAATTGGGATACTCTCTCAAATATTTCAACTTGGAAAGGTATAACCGTTAGTGGAGGAAGTGTTACCCAAATCAATTTAAGCACTAACAACTTAGCAGGAAGCATTCCCACAGAGTTAGGGAACTTAGCAAATTTAACCTATTTGAATTTACATACAAACCAGTTAACCGGAAGCATTCCCACAGAGTTAGGGAGCTTAGCAAATTTAACACATTTATATTTATATAATAACCAGTTAACCGGAAGCATTCCAACAGCGTTAGGGAACTTAGCAAACTTAACCCATTTGCATTTAACTAAGAACCAGTTAACAGGAAGCATACCAACAGCGTTAGGGAACTTGGCAAATTTAACCGAGTTACGTTTACATACTAACCAGTTAACCGGAAGCATTCCCACAGAGTTAGGGAGTTTAGCAAATTTAACACATTTATATTTATATAATAACCAGTTAGCCGGAAGCATTCCCACAGAGTTAGGGAGCTTAGCAAATTTAATACATTTGAATTTAGCTAATAACCAGTTAACAGGAAGCATACCAACAGAGTTAGGGAACTTAGCAAGTTTAAACTATTTGAGTTTAAGTACTAACCAGTTAACAGAAAGCATTCCAACAGCGTTAGGGAACTTAGCAAATTTAACCCAGTTGTATTTATATGATAACCAGTTAACAGGAAGCATACCAACAGAGTTAGGGAACTTAGCAAGTTTAAACTATTTAAGTTTAAGTACTAACCAGTTAACAGAAAGCATACCAACAGCGTTAGGGAACTTAGCAAATTTAACCTATTTGAATTTAGCTAATAACCAGTTAACAGGAAGCATACCAACAGCGTTAGGGAACTTAGCAAATTTAACCCAGTTGTATTTATATGATAACCAGTTAACAGGAAGCATACCAACAGAGTTAGGGAACTTAGCAAGTTTAAACTATTTGAGTTTAAGTACTAACCAGTTAACAGAAAGCATTCCAACAGCGTTAGGGAACTTAGCAAACTTAACCCATTTGCATTTAGATAATAACCAGTTAACAGGAAGCATACCAACAGCGTTAGGGAACTTAGCAAATTTAATACATTTGTATTTAGCTAATAACCAGTTAACAGGAAGCATCCCAAGAGAGTTAGGGAGTTTAGCAAATTTAACTTACTTGAATTTACATACTAACCAGTTAACAGAAAGCATTCCAACAGCGTTAGGGAACTTAGCAAACTTAACCTATTTGAATTTACATACAAACCAGTTTATTCATACAGACCTAGAAGCAATGAATCCATTTATTACTTCTGTTGCAACACATGATATAACACCACAAGTAGCAGTAGATACAAATAGAACCATAGCTTCATTGTTTTCTGAATCAAACTTAAGCATTACACCAGCGTATACTGAGAATCCAAGTGGAAATGACAGTTATCAATGGTACAAAGATGGTGTAGCCATAGCAGGAGCAACAAACAGAGTATTTACGAAAAGTAATATTGCCGTTGCAGATGGAGGTGTTTATACTTATGAAGTAAACAACTCAGTAGTAACAGAGTTAACACTAAAGTCTAATAATGATTCAGAAGGTATTAGTGTAGAAGTGATAGACATTAGAACAGCTGTTATGGAAGACATAGCAGGAAATTCAGATGCAACACCTGCCACAGCAGCAGAAATTAATGCGATAGCTGGAGTAGAGAATGCTTTAACAGGGATAGACTATTCAACAGCATTCGCCAATGGAAGTTATGTAGACAGAGCAAACCCAACAGTAGAAGAGATTCAAAACGTTATAGATACACATAATGCAACAGTTACAATTGACACAGACAATGCAGAGCATTTAGCCATTTTAGGTGTTTCAAAAGCTGAAGCTGATGCACTACTAGCACTTTACAATGATACGAATGGTACAGCTTGGACAGATGATGATAACTGGACGACACTTACACTTGTATCTACTTGGAAAGGAATCACGACTACTGCTGGTTCAGTGACATCTATTGAGTTAGATGATAACAACTTAAGTGGAACAATTCCAAATGAATTAGAAGACTTAAGGAATTTAGAATACTTAACACTAGAACAAAATGGATTAACAGGCAGTATTCCTAGCGTCTTAGGAAACTTAAGTAATTTAATAGAGTTAAACCTAAATGAAAATAAATTATCAGGAAGTATTCCAATAGAGTTAGGGGATTTAAGTACCCTAACACATTTACGTCTATATTATAATGAGCTTACCGGAACTATTCCAACAGAGCTTGGAGACTTAAGTAGTATGGTTTATTTTAATGTGAGTCGCAACCAACTTACAGGAAGTATTCCTAGTGAACTTGGAAACTTTAGAAATATGAATGCCTTATATTTACAAGATAATCAACTAAGTGGAACAATTCCAAATGAATTAGTAGACATAACTTGGGATGCAAGTGCATATGCCTTGAATCTTTCAGATAATGATTTAACAGGAGCTATACCAAACTTTGACAATAAATTAGTTGTGGATGGTATAGGTTCATGGACTGGACATGGATTTGATATTTTTGGTAATGAATTTACTTTTGAAGATTTAGAACCAAATTATATGGCAATAATTAATCTACCAGATGTTAATGGAACAGATGACGGTACAGGATATGATCTTTCAAGCCAACAAGTGGTTGATACAAATAGAACTATAGCTTCATTATTCTCTGAAGCCAATTTAACTATTACACCAGAGTATGCTGAGAATGTAAGTGGAAATGACAGTTACCAATGGTATAAAAATGGGGTAGCAATAGCAGGAGCAACAGATAGAATATTTACTAAAAGTAATATTGAAGTTACAGATGGAGGCGTTTATACTTATACAGTAAGTAACTCAGTGGTAACCGAGTTGACTTTACAATCCCATAAGCCTTTAGAGGGTATTAGTGTTGAAGTGATTGATATTAGAACAGCTGTTATGGAAGACATAGCAGGTAATGCAGATGGTATACCAGCAACAGCAGAGGAGATAAATGCCATAGGTGGTGTAAGTGGTGCATTAACAGGTGTTGATTATTCAAGGGCATTGGCTAATGGAACGTATGTAGATTCAGCCAATCCAACTCCAACAGAGATACAAATGGTGATTGATGCTCATAATGCACATCTTAATGGTTTAGCAGAAGTGATTGAAGATATTGCAGGTAATAGCAATAGTACAGCAACAACAGCAAGTCAGCTTAATGCAATTAATGGTGTAAGTGGTGCTGTAATGGGTATAGATTATTCAACAGCATTGGCTAATGGAACTTATGTTGATTCAGTAAATCCAACAGCCCAAGAGATTCAAACGGTTGTCACTAATGCAAATAATGCACTTGCCCTTATTCAAGCTTATGCAGAGGATAACAATGCAACTGTCCCAAGTGTACAAGATTATATGGACGCAGGAATTACAGGTGTGGATGCTGATAACTTGAATGCTGTGAATGCTGCTATTGATGCCAGTGATACAGCTGGAACCGATACGGTGGCAGAGGTTCAAGCGATAGCCGATGCTGGGAATACAAGAGCAGATAATGCTTTAAGTTTGATTGGAACGTATGCTTCAAATACAGATAGACCAAACTCAGCAACAGCTCCTAGCGTTCAAGATTATAT
>CACVAR010000297.1 GCA_902727905.1 uncultured Sulfurovum sp.
TATTTCCATACGTTTTCAATGGCACGTAAACCAATAAGTAAAGTTGTAGGACCAACTAAAAGAATCTGCTTTTTAAAAGCACTGTCATACAAAGAAGGGTCATGCTCTAAAGCTGTAGCCAAAGCACCCTCTATAGGAACAAACATAAAAATAAAATCTAAAGTATTAATCCCTAAAAGTTTGTCATAATTTTTCTCAGAGAGAGAACGAATATGATTTCGTAAAGCATGGATATGCTCTTTGAGGTAAATATCTCTTGGTTCACTCTTACTGGCATTAATATACCTCTCATACGCGACCAATGAAGTTTTAGCATCAATAATCAAATCACGGTTATCAGGAAGATGAACCAAAACATCTGGACGGTAGTTTTTCCCCTCATCATTTCTTAGTGGAACTTCACGCGTATACTCTACCCCTTTACGTAAACCAGATGACTCTAAAACTTTTTCTAAAATCATCTCACCCCAAACACCTTGTTGCTTCTTTTCACCTTTTAACGCATTGGTAAGATTTATAGCATCTTGACTTATTTGCTGATTTAACTCTTTAAGCGACATAATCTCTTGCTTTAACATGGCACGATCTTTAGACTCATCGGTGTATAAAGTATTGATTTGCTTTTTAAACTCAGAGATTTGACTTTCCATAGGTTTAATAAGCGATGAAAGGTTTTCTCTACTAAGTTTTGAGAACTCTTTTGAGTTTCCTTCAAATACTTTGGCTGCTAGTTGGGCGAACTCTTCTTTTATTTCTCCTCTATGCTCATTCATCATTTGGACTTTTTCATGGTTCTGTTTTTCTTGCTCTTTAAGTTTGATTTCTATTTCACGTACTTTCAAATGTAAAGAGTTGTTTAGGGTGACTAAGTCTTCATTGCGCTTAATCAAAAGCTTTTCATTCTCTTCTTGTTTCATAAAACTTTGTTCTAGTAATTCATAATGAACATTTAACTGTTCCAATGCAGACTTTTTTTCATGTAAGGAACTCATATGCTCACGAGCCTCATACCCCATACGCTCTTTTAATCTTTCTAGCTTGGATTCATATACTTTTATTTTAGCTTTACTTTCGGAAAAATATTCTAACTCTTTTTCCAAACCCATATTTTTAGAACGTTCCTCTTGAAACGCCTCATAAAACTCAGACATACGCTCTTCTTTTGCATTGTCTACAGCCTTTGCTTGTTCTAAAATAGCTTCTAATTTAGAAACTCGTGACATGAAAAAAACAATAATAGTTGAGATTATTATTGTAATAAGTAAAAAAAGACCAAGTCCTACATAAAAAGCGTTTCCCATTTCTCCCCCTATAAATATACTCTCCAAAATTAACCTTTTATAATATCGTACATATCTGGTATTTTACACTCTAACGATCTATCAGTTATGTTGCTATTATAGTTCATATTTTTAAATATAATTTTAACAGCATTATCTAAACTATCTACATAATTAATCTGCCCAAGTTGCTGTTTATCATCTAACGTAATTAGATATTCAATATCTTTGTAGGTGGCTTTATAATCTTTTAGTGAAATTTTCTCTGCTATTTTCAAAATCTCTTCAAGGTTAATACCATCATCAATCAAGTAGTTAGAAACTTGTTCTAAATCATGGTCAACAACAATGAGTTGCGTACTGTCAGTACAAACTTCTTTTTGTGTTGGTGCAGTATATGACCATTTGAAAAGACTTCTGTTGGAGCTTACCTCTTCACCAAGATTATTCGTAAATGATTGCTGTAAATTTTTAAAAAGTACAGTCCCCTCGTACTTAATAACTTTTCCTTGGTCATTGGTAATGCTTTGATGAAAGTTTGTTTGAAAGTTATTGGGTAATGTAATGTTTGCATAAAGTGTCGTACCGAGTGCCAAAAGTGATATAAATAATTTCATTTATGAAGTCCTTTTTTCTAGTTAAAAATATAGCAAAACCACACTTCATGTGTGATTATGTTCTTGCTATTTTGACTAAAAATTGTGGACTTATTTGTCTAGTTCTTCTTTAGCACGTTGCTCAACCATTTTTATGCTGTCAAGTGCATTTTCTAAAATCTGTTTAGTAGTCTTTAGTGGCTGTACTCTTAGGTTGGTTTGTTTTCTGTCAAATGACTCATCCATAAGAATTGTCATCACTTCTTTTTCAAGTTCTGAGTATATCTCTTTAAACTTTTCTTCTATCAATACTGAATTATTCATTATTTACTCTTTGGTCTAAAAACTTTAATCACTTTTTCATCAGCTTCCATAAATCCACCACCTATTAAATCAATACAGTAAGGCACAGCAGGAAAAACAGCATCTAAACATTCACGAATAGATTTTGGTTTACCCGGTAAGTTAATAATAAGTGAACCATCACAAATACCTGCTGTTTGTCTTGACAGAATGGCTGTAGGAACATACTGTAAACTCACAGCACGCATTTGCTCACCAAAACCAGGTAAAAGCTTTTGACATACATTTTCTGTGGCTTCTGTCGTAACATCTCTTGGCGCTGGTCCTGTACCACCTGTTGTTACTACAAGGTCACAGTTTTTGTCACGAGCAAGCTCAATAATGGTCTTTTCAATCATACCTTGCTCATCAGGAATACATCTATACTCATATTCACACTCATTTAACAAGTACTCTTTCATAGTGTCCATAATGGCTACTCCTGAAATATCCTCATATATACCTTGACTTGCTCTATCACTTGTGGTGATGACCCCAATTTTAATTTTGTCCATGTTTTTTCCTAATATAAGCTAATTTAATCTATTGAGCGAATTATAATATATTGAACCTAATAGCCAATAGCTAAACAACACTTACACATATTTTCGATAAAATAATTGCAATTTTAATACTAGGCTATAATAATAATGTTAAAGATGCTATTTGGTTCTAAAAATGACAAGATTGTAAAAGGTTATTTAAAAAGAGCACAAAAAATTAATAAATTAGAAGATCAATATAAACAACTTAGCGATGACGAACTAAAAAATGCTTTTACCGAATTAAAAAATGCTGTACAAGCTAACGAAAAAACACTCGATGACGTACTCAATGACTCTTTTGCCATAACAAGAGAAGCAAGTACACGTGTTTTAGGTATGCGTCATCACGATGTACAGCTTGTAGGGGGTATGGTACTCCATAACAACTCTATTGCAGAAATGAAAACTGGTGAAGGTAAAACACTTGTAGCAACACTCTCAGTTGTCTTAAATGCAATGGTAGGTAAAGGTGTACACATTGTCACCGTGAACGATTACCTAGCATCAAGAGATTCAGAAGAGATGGGAAAACTCTACAACTTCTTAGGTTACAGCGTTGGTTGTTTAACCGATGAAATCCATGATGAAGTACTTAAAAAAGAACAATACGACTGTGACATTACCTATGGAACGAACAATGAATATGGGTTTGATTATCTACGTGACAACATGAAAACAAGAGCTGAAGAGAAAGTTCAACGTGAACATCACTATGCTATTGTTGATGAAGTCGATTCAATTTTAATTGATGAAGCAAGAACACCTCTTATTATCTCTGGTCCTGTTCAACGTGACACCGTTCACTATGTACAAGCCAATAAAATTGCTTTACAGATGGAAAAAGGTGCAAAAGCTGATAC
>CACVAR010000298.1 GCA_902727905.1 uncultured Sulfurovum sp.
AAATTGGATACCCATAATCCCACCATGTCAATGTATAATCTTTCTCTGAAGCCATCTCATCAAGTTTTACCAAGTCATTCACTTCTGTTTTATTTAATACAGTTGGAACTAAATAGCCTTGAATATGCGTAATGTTAGGATAAATTAACGCTGCTGTAGCTAAAACAATAAATGCATATTTAGACAGGTTTTTAAACTTTTCATCTTTAACACTTGTTTTAATCAAATCACCAATAATATATAAAAGATAAATTCCTGATAATGCAGCAACTGGTACGGCATATACAGTAAAACGTAATCCTCCAATCATCGAGAAAACTCCCACACCAATAAGTGGTAAAGCTATGAGAAACGCTTTATGTCTCATTACCAAAAATACATAACCAATCAGACTTAAGATTACTCCTACTTGGGAACCAGAAATCCTATTTGCCATTGTTTCAAAAGGAATTGCTCCTGCCTCACGTACAGTTTGGACTACCTCATAGAACTTTAGACTTCCATCAGCTACACCACGATCTGCATAGATAAGTACTTTTGATAAAATAACTGTAAAAACATTCCCAAAAAAGAGAAAAGCAACAAAGAAAAACAAAGCTGTATAGATCAAGTACTTTTCCTCTAGTCGCTTACTAAGTAATAGTACTAGTGCCATCATGAAAATAATAATTCTAATTTCAATAGAAAGCGTAATCATCAATGGAATACTAAAGAGAATAATACTTCCATACAATGAAAAATGACCTTCACTAAAAGCTTTTGTTTCTTGACCTCTAATCAAACCTTTATATTCAAGAATTAAATAAGCAGCTAATAAAATATACATTGCATAAACTAACATCAAACCTTGAGGATAGAAATAAGGATATATAAAAATTAGAAAAGCAGTAAAAATAATTCCTACAATGTTTTTATTATAAACTACGTTTAAAAAAGAGTAAAAAATCATAAACTGCAAAAAAACAGAAAACATATCTGAGTCATAATAACCAACCATAGTACGGTTATAGTAGCTCCATGCAATAGACCCCAAGAGTGCTGCTAAAAATCCCAGTAATGTATTTCCTAGTAAACGTCCCGTAAGTACAATAGGGATAACAATTAAAGAAGAAATAACTGCGGGGAGATAAAGTGAAACTGTATCCAATGAAAAAGAAGTAAATTTAGTAGCATATGCTGTTAGAAGTACTAAACCTGGACTTGCACGAAATGCACTTGCACGCTGTTTGTCTTCAGCAATAACACCATTAATAATATCTCTCGCTCCGGTGGAAAAGAAATAACCATCATTAGTATTAATCATCAACTCACCAGCATAATGCATTGCAGAACTACCTTCAAAGTGTATAGGCCAATACATCCGTACACCCATACTAAATACATAGGCTAAAACAATAAAAAGTACTATTGCTAAGCTATTTTTTTCAAAAAACTCTTCTATTTTTGTCACTATTCTTCCTTTTACAACACTTATTTTTTAAGCTCTATATACAATTCTAAATATTGTTCAACAATACGTTTAACATCAAACTCGTTTATTGCTAATATTCTACCATTTTCACCCATAACTTTTCGTTCATCACTATGCTTTAATAAGTATTCTATCTTTTCTACTAATAATTCTGTATTTTGTATCGGTACTAAAAAACCATTTTTACCATTTTTTACTACTTCTCTACAACCTACAGTATTCGTTGTTACAATTGGTTTCCCCATAGAGGCTGCTTCAAGTAATGTACGAGGAACACCTTCTCGATAACTTGGTAAAACATAAATATCCGACATGGCTGTAAGTTCAAAAATATCATCTCTATGTCCTAGCCAAAGAACATTTCCACTTTGTAAATATTCCCTATTAGCTGAACTATGGTTTCCTTCATCAATGTCACCAACCAAAATAAATTGTACGTTTTCTAAGTTAGAAAAATATGTAGAGGCTTCATAAAATTCTCTCACTCCTTTATGCCAAATGGCACGAGCCACCATTAATACAATTATTTTATTAGATAAATCTAAACTTTTTTCAAGTAGTTCAATCTCTTCTACTTGAATTTTTTCTGGGTCAAAAACTGAGGTATCAATCCCTACTGATTTAATAATTTTAATTTTTTTATTCTTTATAACATTTTTTGACTCTAAATATTGAGGATCATCCGTGTTAACAAATACAACTTTATCTGAAAGTAAAAAAACCAGTTTATATAGTTTTTCAATAACTGTACGAATCACTATATTTTTAACACTATCCTGAATATAAAATGAACCTAGTCCCTCCACTAAATTAATAATGGTTGGAACTTTAGCTATTTTAGCAGCTATAGTTCCATAAATATTTGGTTTAGCTGTAAAAGTATGAATCATATCTAATTTAAGTAGGTGGACTGCTCTATATATGTTATATATTGCTTTAAGTTCTTTAAAAATATTTAGACTAGCACGTTCTATTTTATATTCAACAGCAATAATGCCATCTTTTTCAAATAATTCAAACTTATCCCCTCGAGGACAAATAGCATACACAGTATGTCCTTCTTCAACAAGGGCTTTCATGATAGGCAAGCGAAAAAGGTAAAGGTTCAGATCTAGATGTGAAAGAAAGGCTATTTTCATCTTACTTCATTTTCCTTCGTAGTTTTTTTAAAATTTCCAACAGTTTTAGGGGAACTAAGTAGGCTGGATAAAGCAATAAATAGAACCTGTCATTCTGCTTCTTCATCAATTGAATAATAGAAGAAATCGACTGATAATTTTTACTTAAGGCAAATCCACCATAAACAGTTATAAGAATATTCGAATAAATAAATTTTCGGATACTCTCATAGTTTTTTTCATTTTGAAGTTTTTCTTTATTTTTATAAAACCACTTTAAAGGACAAGGCACAATAGCCTCAGAATGTACAGACACACTCCTATTAGACCCATTTAATCGATAGATAGATAATCTATTTGAAGAATATGCTAAGCTGCCCTTACGTCCTAACTCTAACCAAACACAAATGTCTTCACCTTTCTGTTCAGCTTCAGGGAAAATAACTTTAGATGACTTCCTGATGCAAACACTAGAAGAGTTAACCAATCTATAATTTGTTCTAAATGTTTCTGAAAAATTTTCAGTAAGACTTCTTCTGTCTTCATGCTTACTAACCTTTCCCTCTAGAAGATTACCATCCTCATTCATATATGTATGGGCAGTAGAATAGAATGTCGCATGAGGAAAAACTTCAATAAGTTTAACGATCTCCTCTAAAAAACCTTGTTCCCATAAATCATCTCCATCCAATAAGCATATATATTCATTTCTTGCTTCCAGTATTCCCCTATTTCTTGCACTAGATACTCCCATATTTTTTTGGGAAACAACATTTATCATATCTTTGAACTCTTCATTGATAAGTCTTACAGCACTATCTGTTGACCCATCATCTACCACAATAACTTCATCTACTTCATAACTTTGATTTAGTACTGAGGTTAATGTATTAATAATGTCTTCCTCTTTGTTATATAAGGGAATTACTACTGAAAACTTTATCATTTTGACAACATACTCCATAATCCATAAAAAAAGTATTTTGAAAAAAAGCCTTTAATCTCTTTTTTATAATACATATTCCATAACCATTTCTTGCCCAATACTTTTAACAACTCAGTATCATCAAAAATGTTCTTCTGTTTATTTCCTTCTATAATTTTCTGAAAATATTTTTTTAATACACTAAACTCTATATTATTCTCTTCTATTCGACTATTTACACTAAGATTAAAATGCAGTCGATTCTCTTCTTCACTATTCTGAATACCTAGCTTCTTTAGACTCTTTTCAAAAATACTTTTTATTCTCTTATATCGCTCTTCTATTTTTCGATTAGCTTGTCGAGTAATACTATCTTCTAAAATTCTATATCTCAATAGAGGTATTTTTAAGTTAGCAAACTTTGTATAATCTGCCAGCCGTATCCAGAGTTCAAAATCTTGTGATTGTAAAAAAGTTTCATTATAAAATAATTGATTTTCTAAGAGTAACGCTTTATTCATCATAACAGTGGGATGAGCAAAAACTGTTGAAAATAAGAGTTCACTTTTTAACATTTTATCAGTAGATGATAATATCCAACTACTTCCAGTAGACAAGTTTAAAACAGCTGTACCACAAACACCTATCTCTGGATTGTTCCCCATAAAGCTAACTTGCTCTTCTAAGCGACTAGGGAGACTGATGTCATCGGCATCCATACGTGCGATATATTTACCTTTAGCTAATAATATACCTTCATTTAAAGAATATGGTAAACCTCTATTTTCTCTGTTGATCAGTACTATTCTATTATCTTTATCTGCATATTTTTCAATTATGTCTAAACTTTTATCTGTAGACCCATCATTAATTATAATGAATTCAAAACTTTTATATGTTTGATTTAAGATACTCTCTATCGCTTCATCTAAATACACTTCTGCATTATAAACAGACATTACAACAGAGATTATTACTGGTTCCATAACAGCCCTATTTCTCTTTCTTTCTTAACTTTACATATATTCTTTCAGCATTATTTTCATTGGCATCAAAATAACGTTTTTTATATAAGTTATACAAAAAATTATTCAGTCCCTTATGATTTAATATATAGAAACTATTATGTGTAAACTTATAAATAAGCTTTAAAAAAAATGAACCTCTTTGTATATACTTCATATCCTCAACATGAAAATACTTTCCAAAATACTCTTCCAATAAAGCCAATGTAAAATGTTGAGAATGCTTATACGACACTTCCATATTTGTACTAGGAACAGTTAAAAAGATTACACCATTTCTATTTAGCATCTGAGAAAGAGCCTCAACAAAATCATTACAAAAATCTAAAGGAATATGTTCAAAAACTTCAATAAGCGTTAATGCATCACATTTTAAATCAAACTCCTTAGTAGTAATATCAGCATTTAAAAACTGCATATTTGGATTCATTGCTTTAGCTAAAGCAATAGCCTTTGATGAATAGTCCACTCCCATAATTTTAAGTTCAGAAAATTCTATGTTTAATTCTCTGGTAAGTCTTCCGTCACCACAACCTATGTCAAAAAGGGTACTAGTATTTTCTAATTCCTTTTCAACTTCCTTTAAAACAAATTCAATTGCACTGGTATAATTTTTAGACCAGCCCCATGACAATGAATGGATAAAGTCTGCTCGAAAACTTGGGATATAATGATAGGGAAAATCATACTCCTCATCTTGATTAATCTGTTCTTCATTCATATTCTTCCTTTTCTAACTTATGCTTCCATCGTACTAATTTCAATCCAAGAATTTGGACTCCACTTATAATTTTTAGGATTAATCGCCATCCATTGTTTAGGAGCAATAACAATCTTTTCTTTATAATCATTTAGCCAAGCACCCCACCAGCTAAACGAACTATTTGCAACAATATTGTGATGACAACTTTTCATTAACTCTAAGTCTTCAAGTTCAGATTCACTCTCCTCAATATAAGTGACTTCTTTTATAAAAGAAAAGTTTTCCTTACACCATGGAATATCATTTGAAAATATAAAAAACTGTGGATTCTCCACTTTACCTTTCATATATTCAATAGCTCTCTTATAGTAATCTACACTTAATATACCTATTTCTGGATGTTTTAAATAGTCACCTCTTCGCACATGTACAGAAATGCCAGATGAACTTTTAATATTTAAAAGAGATGCTTCTGCCTTAGGACTTAACATTTTATTTAATTTAAAGTCCTCTAGCAAACTCTTTCTTATATCTAAAAAGTATGCTTCATTCTGCCAATACCCATCTAAGTAAATATCTTTATAACTAAACACCTTATCATCATAAATAGTACGTTCTTTTTCAAGATAATAGCTTTTAGGTTTAAAAAAATTAAGTTTATTAAAAATACGATTATCAAAACCTCTCAACCTAAATATTTCATCTTCCTTAGCAAGTGATACTTCCAATGAAAAAGCATTCAGACGATACCCATTATGAAGTTTATATGTTTCATAAGCTGTGGTATCTAATTTAAAAATATCATTTCGAACAGTTGCAATTGATTTTGCTATTGCATACTGGAACATTTGGTTACCAAGCCCACCTGTAATTTTACTTATAATCATTAGCTATACCAACTGTATTTTGAATAATCGTATCAACAAAACCTTCACTCTTGAATTGATATGCCATATGAGATTTTAAATACGCATCAATATTATTTAAATATTGAAGATATTCAGAATCCGACATCTTTTGAAGAAAATCATATAGCTCGTCATAAGAACTAAAATCTCTTTTATTTATAAAACAATTTTTTGGTACATGCTCCAAAACATTGTCAGCACCCCAATAAATAGGTACACATCCAGCAAAGAAACTATCAAATATCTTTTCTGTAATATATCCTGTAATATCTTTAGCATTTTCATAACATATAGAGAATTTATAGCTCTCCATCACTTCCTTCTTATTATCAACCATACCCTTATAGGAAATATAATTCTGATTAGTTATATTCCCATATATTTCTGATAAATAAGGTATTCTATTAAACACTCTTATATACTTCGGACCATTAAACCTATATTTACCCCACCCAACACCATATAAGTCAAAGTCATTTAAATGATTTTTTTCAAACCAGCGTATCGCTTCTCTTCTTTTTTCATACAAGTCATCTTTTCGTGAATAAGGAGGGTTTTTATTTGCTGAAATTAATACACAAAGTTTTTCTTTATTCTCTAAATTCTTATTTATTGTTTCAGGAAATAAATGTGCATAGTTAACTTTAAAATATTTTTTATTATCAATTAGGTCATCTGCCCAAGTAAAAATTTTATTAAAATGTTTGTGTTTATTTTTATCATAATTATCAGGTCTAATAAAAGCGCTCTCAGATAATATAATATATGATTTACCTATCTCTTGTCCTTCAGGTAATTTACTCGGCATATTACTTGCATATATTACTATTTCAGAATTCTCTATGCTATTTATATCATGAGTTGCTAAATCATATCCATATTCTTCAAATGCTTTTTTTAACTTAGTAAATCTATCAAATATATTATCTCTATGTGCATTTTCATCAAATATTACATTGCCTTGTAAATATTCTGAGACCACGAGGGAAGCTTTTTTCATGATACCATCTCCTTTTGTTTTTTTAAACTTAACATATATACCCCTAATAAAAAATATAATCCCATCACAAAAACAATTAGTAATGTTATAAACATTGAATAGTCTGTATCAAGAAAGTAAGCTACGCCAAAAGGAACAGCTATTAGTAAAGCCTTAGCAAGAGAAATTAGGTCTATAGTAATGGCTAAAAGCTTTTTCATACTAATAAAAAGTATTAAAAATATACTCATATAAGCAACTGTAAGTACTAAAGGAATTAACCATAAGTCATTACTAAAGTCTACTAAATATAAAGTAACTATGGAAATGACAAAACCTACTGTATAAGGTAGAATCGTGCTGTTTGTCTTCAATTCTGACTGAGATACTAAATAAACTATATTTGTACTCACTCTAAAAAACTCTATCATCGCTCCAAGTAGCACATAAATGTATGCTTCATGGAACTTCTCAGCAACAAGTACTTTTGTTAAGTAGGGAGATAAACTCATTACAAATAACATCAATAACAAGTAAATAGGTAATATCATTGATGCTACTTCATTCCATGCTTCTGCTCGTTTTTTTTCCATTGCATTCGTTATTTTTTTTAAATATATTGGATTAAAGTATTGTGTTGCTAGTCCTTCAACTGCAGAGAAGATGGCTCCTGAGATAGATAATCCAACAGCAATAAAAGCTAAGACCTCAATAGAGTATTTGAGTTCAATAATAAATCTATAAGAAATATTCTGTCCCCATTGTAAAAAAAGTGTCAGAGTAATAGGAATAATAAAATACGATACTTTTTTTACATACTCTTTATTTAAAATTGATTTCATCTTAAATAAAGAGAAATGATTATTTTTACTTAAATACTTATAGACAAATACTGTAAAAAACAACTGGGCTACAGCTATACCATAAAGCCAAGACATTGCACTTTTATCAAAAAAATAAACAAAAACTAAAGATAGAACTAAACTTAGTAAAAGTGTCATCACTAAATACTTAATAAACTTTATTCTATCGCCAAGTGTATTGACAACACTAATAAGTACCCCATGTGTTCCAGCAACAAGCGCAATAAATACAAATAACAGAAAGTCAAAAAGGCTATAGTATTTACTATACCCAAAATATTCAAATATCCCATATCCAAAAATTAGCGATACAAAGATAATGAAGACTCTCAATAAAATTAAGGTATTCGTTGCAGTTAAAAGATTTTTTGAAGTCTCCCAAGCTATAAGATATCTTCCATAATATTGACCCAAAGGATTTAAAAATGTAAAATTAAAAAACATTAAAATTGTAAGTAGTAAGTAATAATTTCCTACCTCTTCTGTACTTAAAACTTCTGTTAAAATTTTAATAGACACTAATGCAATAATAACTTGCAAGACTTTCCCCATTGCCAAGATAATAATGTCTTTTCTTTCTTGAGTCACGATAGTATTCTTTACGACTTTAACACTTCAGCTAACAATAAAATTTCATCATGTAGTGAAACTTGTGAATTGCCAACAAAAAAACCATTATCATGTAAATAATCAGCATTCTTCAACTGATTATGTATTTCATAATCAAAGTACTGCATGACCTCATTTCGTGTAAAGTTCCCTGTAACAATTGGACGACAATCAATATTCTTATTTTTAAGTTTTTGAACAATATCTTTTCGATTGAGTAAAGATGTAGGTTTAATGATTAAAGAGAACCCAAACCATGAGCTGTTATCTATATCTTTTTGAATCATAAAATCTGGGTGATTTTTAAAAAGCTTTATAAATAACCTAGCATTTTCTCGTCGTTGTGCTAAAAACTGAGGTAGTTTTTTCAGTTGTTCTATACCAATTGCACCACTCATTTCTACAGGACGTACATTATAACCGGGTAAGACAAACCTAAATGACTCTTCAAACCAGTCATCACTTTTATTTGACACTAAATTTTCTTTTGGTAAGTTTCTTGTCCACCCATGAGCCCTCATAGAAAGTAATATATGATATAACTCTTCATCATCAGTCGTTACAAATCCACCTTCCATTGTTGCCATATGATGAGAGAAAAAAGTTGAGAAAGTTCCTATAAGTCCAAAGGTTCCTGCTTGTTTTCCTTTATATTCAGCACCCATAGATTCACAGTTGTCTTCAAAAATAAAAATATCTTTATCATCTATGATTTTATCAATCTTCTCGAAGTCATTTGGGTTACCAAGTAAATTAACTACCATAATCATTTTCGTATTATCTGAGATTGCTGACGCTAATGCATCTAAATCATAATTTAATGTCTCCAAGTCTATATCAACAAATTTCAACTTCAGTCCGTATTGTTGAAGTGGGAAATAAGTCGTTGACCAAGACACAGCTGGAACAATAACCTCATCTCCTCTTTTTAGTTTTGGGTTCTTCATATAAAAAAGTGCTGCTGTTCCAATAAGGTTAGCCGTTGAACCAGAGCTAACCATAACACAATACTTTTTATTTAAAAACCTAGCAAAATCTTCTTCAAACTTTTGAACACTATCTCCCATAGTAAAAATATCTTTATCAATTACTGATTGAATAGCTTCTAGTTCTTTATTGTCCCAAGTTGATGTTGCTAGGGCATAACTATTTGTCATTTATTACCTCTTTTAAATAATATTCGTACGTTTTTTGAATTCCCTTTCCAAGAGAGGTTGTATGTTGCCAACCAAATGATTTAAGTTTACTATCATCAATTAGTTTCTGTTTCATTCCTATAGGTTTAGTTAAATCATGCAGAAACTCACCTTCGTATCCTATAATCTCTGCAATCATTTGATAATACTCATTAATAGTATAATCATGACCTAAACCTACATTAATATTTTGAGGCATAGTTTCAAAGTTCTCTAATGCATAATAGATAAAGTTTGCCAAGTCTTCAGCATACATAAATTCTCTTCTTGCTTCACCATCACCCCAAATATCTAAAGTAGATTGTTTATTAACTTTAGCCTCATGAATTTTTTTGATAACAGCTGGGAGCATATGCGAATGCTTTGGATTAAATTTATCGTACCTACCATATAAATTACAAGGGATAACTGTTTTATATTGACAACTACTATCTTCTTTATTTATATATTCACAAAGTCTAGTTGAAGTTATTTTAGCAATAGCATAACCCTCATTTGTAGGTTCTAGTTCACCCCTTAAGATAAGTTCCTCTCCTAATGGGTTTACAGCTTCTCTTGGATACATACAAGAACTACTCATATTAATAAACTTTTTTATTCCAGCTTCTTTAGAACCCATAATAATGTTGAGTCCCATTTGAGTATTATGAACAAGAAAATTTACAGGATTCGCAATGTTAGCCTGAATACCACCAACTATCCCAGCACAATGAATTACAATATCTGGCTTGTGTTCTTTAAGATATGCATCAACAGAACATCTATCTAACAAATTTAACTCACTACTTGATGGTGTCAAAAGTTTATAGCTTTGCGCACTCTCATACTCAACTATATTCTTTCCAACCATGCCATTTGAACCAGTAATTAATAGTCTCTTCAATTTCTAATCCTATTCGTAATAACTCATGGTTTTATATCCACCTTCTTGAAGATAAACATCTTTAGTCATTAACTTTAAATCACTCTGCATCATATCATCAACTAACTCTTTAAGTTTATACTCTCTTTTCCAACCCAACTTCTTTTCTGCTTTACTTGGATCACCAAGAAGTAAATCTACCTCTGTTGGTCTAAAATATCTTGGATTAATAGAAATAATCTCTTTCCCTATTTCTATTTGATATTCTGGGTTAGAACAAGACTTTACATAAGCCTTTTCATCTACACCACTCCCCTTAAACTCTAACTCTATTCCTGCATAAGCAAAAGACATTCTTACAAAGTCACGTACTGTTGTTGTTTGACCAGTAGCAATAACCCAATCCTCTGCTTCCTCAGCTTGTAAAATCATCCACATCATTCGTACATAATCTTTAGCATGACCCCAATCTCTTTTTGCATCAAGATTTCCTAAAAAAAGTTTATCTTGTAAACCTAAAGCTATTTTTGAAGCTGCCCTCGTAATTTTTCTAGTTACAAATGTTTCACCACGAACTGGAGACTCATGATTAAATAAAATACCATTACAAGCAAACATTCCATAAGCTTCTCTATAGTTAACTGTAATCCAATACGCATACATCTTAGCTACAGCATAGGGACTTCGTGGATAAAAAGGAGTGGTTTCACTTTGTGGAGTCTCTTGTACTTTTCCATAAAGCTCAGATGTACTTGCTTGATAAATCTTTGTCTTTTTTGCCAAGCCTAAAAGCTTTACAGCTTCTAAAATTCTAAGTGTTCCCGTTCCATCTGCATTCGCTACATATTCTGGTGTTTCAAATGAAACAGCCACATGTGACATTGCTGCTAAATTATAAATTTCATCAGGTTGAACATCTTGAATAATTCGTGTTAAGTTCATAGAATCTGTCATATCGCCAAAATGTAAATGAAGGTTTACATTTTCTTCATGTGGATCTTGATATAAATGATCTATTCTATCTGTATTAAAAAGACTTGTTCTCCTTTTTATACCATGAACTTCATAACCTTTTTTCAAAAGAAACTCTGCTAAGTAACTTCCATCTTGTCCCGTTATTCCTGTTATTAATGCTACTTTTTTCTCTGCCATCTTATCTATTACCCTTCTCTTTTATAATCATCTTCAATTCTTACAATATCATCTTCACCCATATACTCACCTACTTGTGCTTCTATTAAGACAACTGGTATTTTTCCCTCATTAGATAAACGATGTACTTCACCCATTTTTATATAGGTCGATTCATTTGCCCGTACTAACTTGGTCTCATCCCCTACTCTTACAGTTGCTGTTCCAGACACAACTACCCAATGTTCATTTCTATGGTAATGCTTTTGTAAACTCAGTCTTTTTCCTGGATTAACCACTATTCTCTTTATCTTATATTTATCCGTGTCCTCAAGAACAGTATAAGTTCCCCAAGGTCTATGCCCTGTTAAATGAATATGGTGAAGTTCACTTATTTTTTTTATCTCTTTTACTACTTGTTTAATCTTTTGGGAACTACCTTTTTTTGACACTAAAAGAGCATCACCCGTATCAACAATAATTAAATCTTCTATATCTATAGTAGCAATATATTTATTTTGACCATATACTAGGTTATTTTTGCTGTTAATGTTAATATGCTTTTCATTCTGAGTATTATTATTTTCATCTTTTGGTAACTCTTCAAATAAAGCATCAAAACTACCAACATCTGACCAATTAATATCAGAAGCAATAACATTCACAATACGACTTTTTTCCATTACAGCATAGTCTATACTATCTTCAGGAATAGTTACCATATCTTCATGTTTAATTCTTATCATTCCATTTTTATTAGCACCCTTATACGCTAATAAGGATGCATTATAAATTTCTGGAGAATATTTTTTTAACTCTTCTAGGAAAATCCCTGCTTTAAAACAAAACATACCAGAATTCCAATAGTAGTTTCCTGCATTAACATATCTAGTTGCTGTTTCTAAATTTGGTTTCTCATGAAAAGCTTTAACATCAATACCTTCTGCCTCAATATAACCAAAACCCGTTTCAGGAAAAGCAGGTGTTATTCCAAATGTAACTAACTGATTTTTACTAGCTAATAGTTTTGCTTTTTCTAAAACTATTTTATATTCATCTTCATCTTTGATAAGGTGATCACTAGGGGTTACCAAAACAATTTCATCTTCTTCTAAAGCCATACAAGCTAAAGCTATTGCTGGTGCTGTATTTCTACCTATAGGTTCTAATAAATATCTATTTTTACTTTTGTGTAATTCTTCAAGTTGATCTAGGGCTAAGAAGTATTGTTCTGTATTTGAAACTATAAATTGATTGTCACATATTTTTGAATTTCGCTCTACAGTTAATTGGAAAAGAGACTTTTCTTCAAATAACTTTACAAACTGTTTAGGCATTAACGTTCTACTGACAGGCCAAAGTCTTGTACCACTACCACCACATAATATTATATTTGTCATGTTGATTTATATACTTTATTTTAATTTATCTCTGCTAGATTATATCCAAAATATATTAATGAACCTTAGTACACAAATCCCATAAAAACATGATTTAAAAGCTTATGTTCTAATCTATTTAAAGCCTAAAATCTTCTAATTATTACTGTGTTTTATTATGCTAAAGCCCAGGAGCCATCCACATACTCTGCGTCAACCCTCTATCAACCAAGCCTAACTGCTCCACATAAACTTCTTCCCATTTTTGAGCTATGTCTTGATAAGTCTCATGGTTTTCCATGTTAGGAGTATACTCTCTATCCCAAATAACGAGTCTTTCAGACGCTTCCACCAAAGAGTCATAAACCTCAACGCCAACACCAGCAGCCATCGCAGCACCCAATGCTGTGGCTTCTGTCACTTCGGGGACTTTGACTTTACATCCCGTTACATCAGCCAATATCTGACACCATAATTCACCTTTACTCGCCCCACCAGCAAAAACAATCTCATCTATCTCTATGCCTGTAAACTTTTGAATGTTTTTCAAATTAATCGCAGAGACAATACAAGCATTCTCTTGTAAAGATCTAAACATCGACGCTCTATTACACACCTCAGGGTCAATCGAAAGGTTTAAAAAAGAAGGACTGGCATGATACCACTTCCCGTATTTCATCGCATCTGAAAAAATCGGTAGTATGCCATGAGAACCCACAGGTACTTTCTTTGCCTTCTCTTCTAAAACAGCATAGGTATCAATGCCTCTTTTTTTAGCTTCTAACTTTTCCATCTCACAAAAAGCATCTCTAAACCAACGCATCACCAAACCAGAAAAAAAAGTAATACCCTCAGCTTGTGACAAGCCAGCCACAACATGTGGGTTAACCCGTATGCCCATGTCTTTAGGAGGAATCACTTCTGACTTTATGTTTACCACTTGTTGCCAAAATGACCCACCTAATATGGCAACTTGCCCTTCTTTAGTGACGCCTAAACCAGCAGCACCCAACTGAACATCACCTCCACCCATCACTACTTTAGTGTGTGGAGAAAGTCCCGATGTTTCATTGTTCACATTTCCCATTACCGTTCCAACTTCTAAAACAGCAGGAAAAATATCATCTTTAATGCCAACTTTAGTCGCCATCTCAGCCACCCAATTACGCTCTTCTAAAGAAAAGATACCCGTTGTTCCACCATTAGATGGATCCGTTGCTATCACCCCTGAAAGCTTCGCTAAAATCCAATCCCCTATCATCGAAATAGAGGCTACTTGTTCATAAAGTTCAGGTTCATTATTTTTAAGCCACATAATCCTTGGCAATGCACCCAAAGCAAAAGTTTGACCAGAAAGTTTATAAAACTCCTCTTCTATACCGTCAAAGTTCTCTTTTAAATACTTAACTTCATTCGCTGCCCGTGCATCCACATTGGCAACAGCCCAAAGCTCTTTTCCCTCTGCATCATAAAGCACAATTCCCTCACGCATGGATGTAGCTGAAACAGCCACAATCTCTTCTTCTCTGATGCCCGAAAGTTTTATGGATTCTTTAATACATCGTACAGCTATGTCCCAGTTCTTAGCCGTATCAAATGTCATAGAACTTGGAACCCCTTCCACTTCTAAATGGATCCACTCTTCTTGTGCCACGGAAATTTGATTTCCGTCCGTATCAAAAACAACAGCCCGAACTGACCCTGTCCCTGCGTCTATTGCCATTAGGTATTGCATGAAGTTTCCTTAAAATTTAAAAAATATATGCTTTATACTTATTTCATTAGAAGAAAATGTAATATGTTTAGATTCATAACAATCTGAGAAGTCTTTTATAAAATTAATTTTATCTATCATTTTTAAACTATTTGTATCTTTTACTAATCTACTATTGAGCTTATCAATAATAGGTTCTATTCCACCCTCTAGAATATAGCCAATAAGTGAACCATTATAGTATCTACCTGTTCTAAAATTTTCTATACCTGTTTGAATATATCGTCGTTGATAAGATGAAGCATCAATCTTAACTCCTGATTTTTTATACCAATTTTTTTCAGATAAATTTTTAGCTTCAAAAAAATACTCTAATTCTATATCTTTTTGAAAATTCCAACTTACAATATTAATATCAATTCTTGGTAGCTTTTTAGGGTTATTAGTATCAATAGGAGATTGTTCTTCATTAAAAAGTTTTTTCTCTACATCAATAGTAAGTTGATACTTTATTCTTAATTTTGATTTTCTCATAAAAACTACAAGCTCTTGATTAAATTGCTCTTCTTCCCAGTCTAAATCATATTGATTGCAATTAGTAATACCTTTATATGCTTCAATCAAAACTTGAAAAGATACTTGCTCTATTGTTGGAAATACTTGTTGTATCTTTTTACTAACTTTGCCATTACTCATCAGGCATACTCATTATCTCTAAAATAATTTTCTGTGCATCTTCAATTGCTTGAGACTGTGTCCAAAATCTTTTTTGATTTACTTTTATCATATATATTTTGTCATCATCATAATAGATAATATTTTTTTGAACATAGATACTTTTTGAATATTCACTCAATGTAAACTCATTTAATTTAGACAAAGACTCATTAACCTCACTATCAGCAGACAAAAGTTCTACATCTTCTATCTTTTCATCTTTCTCTACAAACTGAAATCTAATTAAGGACAATGGATTATAATACGATGTACTATAAACTTTTGACACTAATTTCATATCACTACCATTTAATGTTTCATTTAGCTCTTCACAAAGCTTTTTGGCATATAGAATTGTTTCAGGACTTGTTGTATCTAATGGTTTGATAGCTATAGATTTATGACCTTTATGTAACAAATCTATTGAATACTTAACTGTATCATCTATAAAAATTTGCTCTTGAAAAGAAATGTCAAAACCTTCAGCAATCATTCTATCTATTTTAGATTCATAAATACTTATATCATTTGCTTCTAAAGGCATTATATTTTTAATACTTGATTCTATTTCATTATATATTTTAACTATTTCTTGTATATTAATATTTTTATTAATATACGGTAACAGATACAATTCATTAGGCTTTACTTTTTCTCGTTCAATTCCCCAAGAAGAAGAGGTTAAAAAAAGAAAATATACACTAAATTTTGAATTTAAATAAGAGGTAATAAGCTTTAGTATATCACGATTATCACTATATAATCCTAAAATTGTACTTGTAAAAGTACAGTCATAATCAAGATAAGTAGCACAAAATCTATTTTTTGAAAAGCCTTCCTTAATTAGAACATGAGGTGCTTTGAAAGTTATAGTATTTCCCAGTCTACGAAAAACATCAACCTCTGAAATATTTGAAATATCCATTTTATAATATTTAGTATAAACCTCTTTTGCTATTGCCGAACTAATAGCATCTTTAATATTTCCTGTTAAACTTTTTTCTGTGTAATACCTATTAATGTTTTTTGCATCTAAAAAATCTGTCTTTGAAATAAAACTACTATTTTTCATACTAGATTCTGACTTTCCTAAAGGCTGAAATCCAACTCCTCTATTTTTCTTATCTATACCATTGTCATCTAAATAATTTAAAAAATTCTTATCTTGACTTAGAAAATTATTTAGTATAAAAAAATCATTCAATGTACCCCATTGAGCAATTTTCCAAATTTTACTATCAGACCTTTGACATTCATCTCGTGGTAAATACTTAATATCTGAAGAGTCAATCAAGACACCGTCTGCAACATGGTTCTTAATATAAGTTTTTGGTGCCCAATATTCTATGGTTTTAGAAATTTTTTCGGGAGCTTCTTTTTGAAAAAAGAAAATAGTAGCTGGAACAACAGCTGAAGAGAAAAGTCCTCCTCCAAAACTTTTTGGAGCTTTTCTTAAAATAGACAAATTATAAACTTTCTCCACATAATTCTCATTAAAAAGCCACTTTCTAAAATTTTGAGATGTTCCTAATGTATTTGTTAAAAGTTTAGTTGTTGCCAGCAGTGCTACTTTTCCTTTTGGTGCCAAAAGTGTTGATTTATGAATAAATGGTATGACAAACTCTTGTGAAAAATTATATTGTTTACAATAAGCTTTAATATTACTAGGAATTTTAGTTTTACCATAAGGAGGATTACCCACAATTAGATCATATTCTTTTTCAAAATCTGTATTATCAGCTATTGTGTCTGCTCTAAATAGATTAAATCCTTGAACATTAATAGTTTTATCATCTTTATCATTAATTAAATAAGGAAATTTTTCACCATTAAGATGCCATAAGTTTTTAGGATTTAAAAAATCAAGTAAAGAAAGGTACAAACTAAATGAGGCTACTTTTATGGATTTTGCATTAAGTTCAACACCATAAATGTTATTAACCATTAAACTTTTAAGTATTTTGAAGTCTAATTCTTTATGAGGATGAACGTTTTTCCATCTTTGCACAATCCGTTTGTATGCTTCTACTAAAAAAATACCCGAACCACAAGTGGGGTCTAATATTTTTAAATTATACTCTGTCTCATTATTTTTTATAGGTAAAGCTTCATTAAGTATAAGTTCAACTAAAGCAGGAGGAGTATAGTAACTCCCTGTCTCCTTTTGAAGCTCACCTAAAAATTTCTCGTATATTTCACTCAAAAGCTCTATCTGTATAATATCAAATTTAAAAATACGCCAATCAGTAAAAAGAGTTTCAGCATCTATATCACCATTAGTAAAACATTTTTTTATTAATAATAAATGAGATTTTTCTACTTGCT
>CACVAR010000299.1:0-1729 GCA_902727905.1 uncultured Sulfurovum sp.
AACATACCCAAAGCATTATCATTGTATTCATTCTCATCAAAAATCTTTTCTCCTTTATAGTTGCCTTCTATAAAATCTATCATACCTTGATAAACGCCTTCTTCACTATTTTCTACCAATAGACCAGGTCTATTTTCAAGTACAGATCTATTACCAACAATATCTGTAGCAATAATAGGTTTTTTCAAAATTAATGCTTCTAACAGGGTCATAGGCTGACCCTCATGATCAGATGGAAGTATAAAACAATCTGAAGCATTTAAATATGAATAAGGATTGGAGACTTGTCCAAGATAAAAAACATTATTAGTTAATTTTAACTTTTTAATTAATAAATGAATCTCTTTTTCTAAGACTCCACTCCCTAAATTAACTAAACATACTTCTGGATATTTTTGATGTACTTTAGCAAAAGCATTAATTAATTTGACATGTCCTTTCTCTGGAGATAACCTACCAATATTTATAAAAACTTTTTTATTGTTAAATATCTCTTTATGAAATTCTTCCGTAATTTCTTCTTTTGACTTTTCTAAAATATTTTTTATATCTTGAACATTGTCACAGTGAATAAACTTATCTTTATCAATGTTAAAGTTTTTTGATAAATTATCCCTATTATGCTCTTTTGTTTTTTCTGAAACAGACACAACTCTATCATAAAAACGATAAGTTTCAAATGTCTGTTTTAAATATGGATATTTCATTGTATATTCAGCATAGAGGTCATTATGTTGATAAATAGCATTACTTTTCACTCCCTCTAATTTCATTCCCATAAGAAGTGACCAAAATACAGTATAACCCTCAAAATTAACAATATGATCAAATTTAGCATAACCAAATACACGTTTAAATTCACGTTTATGGGCATATTCAAATCTATCCCACATTTCATCACCATGTAGACCTCTATCAGAATTAAATCGACCTATCAACTCTCTTTCCTCAAGTGTCATAAGCATTCTTCCAAATCTTGGAACAACTTTTATCTCTTTGTTAAATTTATTAAACTGCTCCACCCGTGTATCTTCAAGAAGTACAGCATTTGGATCAAATGTAATGGTTACACTATATTTGCTCTTATCTATAAGATTACATAAATTAATAAAAGAGGTAGTAATACCATTTGCCATTAATGGACCACCATAAATTAAAATAGACTCTTTTTCATCTTCTTTAGAAGTTTCAATCTCTTCTGTTTTATTAAAGAATATTAAATCTACCACTCTTTTTGTAGCTAATCCATCATCATAAGTACAAAAGTCATGTTTTGCTTTTCTCTGTAATTGAAGTATCGATGTATCTTTGACAATTTTTTCGATAGACTCTTTGACCTCATTAATATCATAACAAATATAATCTCCTATCGTCTCAACCTCAAAATATAACCCTCGCTCTTTTAAATATTCTTCTTTATCGTATATATAATAAATAATAGGTTTATCCATAATCATAAAGTCAAAACAGATACTAGAATAATCTGTTATTAGAATATTAACAATAGATAAAAGGCTATTAGTATCTATGATACTTGGGACAACAGTTATATCAATATTTAATTTTTTTAAAAATTTTTCAACCATATAGTGTCCTCTAAAAAGTATCTCTACATTTTTAAGAGTTGATAAGTATTGAATATCATTTTCCAATTGTTTAGTATCGAAGGTTGCACCACTAACTGTACCCCTCCAAGTTGGAGCATAAAGCACTACCTTTTTCGATTTAT